>JAVKCR010000578.1:0-2419 GCA_040222645.1 Rhodospirillales bacterium | reverse complement strand
TCGTCGCCCATGGCATGGCCGCCATACTTGATGACAAAGGTTTCGCCCGCATATTCCCGCATGTAGGGAAGCGCGTCGGAAAGGATCTGTGCCTGTGCCTGAAAATTCTCGCTGTCCATCGTCGGCTCCCCTGACTGGTTGCCCAACGGGATACTGACCCCCCGCCTAACCGTCAAGCGACGAGGTCGGCAATCGCGGCGCGCACGAATTCGATGCCGGTCTTGTCGACCGAGGAGGATTTCAGGATCTCGGGATGGCAGGCGACATGCTTTGCCTGCAGCGCGCGGATACCGTCCTCGATCTTCGCGAGGTCCGCCGGCTTCGGCTTGTCGCACTTGGTCAGCACGACCTGGTAGTTGACCGCCGCCTCGTCGAGCATGCTCATCACCGTGATGTCGGTCTTCTTCGGACCATGCCTTCCGTCGATCAGCAACATCACCCGGCGCAGGTTCGGCCGTCCCCGAAGGTAGCGTTCGATCAGGTTGGTCCAGGCCGCCACCTTCTGCTGCGGCGCCGCGGCGTAGCCGTAGCCCGGCAGGTCGACCAGGGTAAGACGACCGTCGAGGTCGAAGAAGTTGACCTCCTGCGTGCGGCCCGGCGTGTTCGAGGTCCGCGCAAGCGTCTTGCGGCCCGTCAGCGCGTTGACCAGCGAGGACTTGCCGACATTGGAGCGGCCGGCGAAGGCCACTTCCGGCAGCGTGTAGTCGGGCAAATCATTCTCGCTGACGGCACCGCGGAGGAAGTCGCATTGCCGCGCAAAAAGGAGGCGTCCGGCCTCGAGCCGCGCCGCTTCCGCCGCGTCGTCAGCCAGATTGTCCGTCATTTCTCGTCGCTGCCGCCGCCGACCTTGACGCCCATCCGGCGCATGATCACCCACTGCTGCAGGATCGAGAGGCTGTTGTTCCACGCCCAGTAGATCACCAGGCCCGCCGGGAAGCCGGCCAGCATGAAGGTGAACAGGAACGGCAGGAACATGAAGACCTTGGCCTGCACCGGGTCGGCCGGCGCCGGGTTCAGCTTCTGCTGCAGGTACATGGTGATACCCATCAGCACCGGCCAGACGCCGATCAGCGGCAGCCATGACGGCGGCGTCCAGGGGATCAGGCCGAACAGGTTGAATATGGTTGTCGGATCGAGAGCGGAAAGATCCTGGATCCAGCCGAAGAACGGCGCCTGGCGCATTTCGATGGAGACGTAGAGCACCTTGTAGAGCGCGAAGAACACCGGGATCTGGATCAGGATCGGCAGGCAACCCGACATCGGGTTGACCTTCTCGTTCTTGTAGAGCTGCATCATTTCCTGGTTGAGACGCTGGCGGTCATCGCCGTAGCGTTCGCGCAGTTCGACCATCTTCGGCTGCAGTTTCTTCATCTTGCTCATCGAGACGTAGGACTTGTTGGCAAGCGGGAAGAAGACGAGCTTGATGGCGACCGTCAGCACCAGGATGGCGACGCCGTAATTGCCGACCAGTTGATAGAGCCAGATCAACGCCAGGAAAATCGGCTTGGTCAGGAAGTAGAACCAGCCGAAATCGATGGCGAGGTCGAAGCTCTGCACGCCGAGGGTTTCCTCGTAATCGTCGAGCAGCGACAGCCGCTTGGCGCCGATATAGGCGTGGGTCGTCGTCCCGCCGGTCGCCCCTGCGGCAATCTCGATCGGTTCGGCGAGATAGTCGGTCTGATAGCGGTGCGCGCCGCTCATCATGTAATCTTCGTCGACCCGCAGGACCTGGTCGCTGGCGGTATGATTGATCGTCGCCTTGATGTTCGTCTTCTGGTCCGGCACCAGTGCGGCGAGCCAGTACTTGTCGGTGATGCCGAGCCAGCCGCCCTGGCTTTCGAACGGGCGGGCCGTCTGGCGGACCTGGCCGGTACGTGCCAGCGCATCCCGGCTGTCCTCGACGAGATCGGAATAATCAACCTCCTCCAGCACGCCGTTGAAGACGCCGAGTGGGCCTTCGTGAAGGATATAGAACCCCGTGGTCAGCGGCGTGCCGATGCGGCGGACGCGGCCATAGGGCAGCACGCGGATCGGCGCCGGTCCGGCATTCTCGACCGACTGCTCGACCGCGAACAGGTAATTGGCGTCGATGGAAATCGTCTGGCGGAAGGTCTGCCCGGACGCGTTGGTCCAGCTCAGCGTCACCGGGTCGGCGACGGTCAGCGTATTGCGATCGGCGGTCCATAGCGTATCCGCACCCGGCATCTCGATCTTCGCCTCGGATTCCGGGTCGACGATCCAGCCGAAATCCACGTAGAACGGCTGGAAGCTGCCCTGCGGATGCAGCAGGCGCACCGGCTGCGCGGTCTGCTCGATCGATTCCCGGAACTCGGTCAGCACGATATCGTCGATACGCGCACCCGTGAGGCGGATCGAGCCGCTCAGCTTGCCGGTCTCGATGCTGATCCGCGGATCTTCG
>JAVKCR010000577.1:0-3023 GCA_040222645.1 Rhodospirillales bacterium | reverse complement strand
CGCGGCGGCGGCGGCCAGGCTCGGTCTCGGCTGCCACCTTCTGCTCGAGAACCGCACCGGTTCCAACAACACCGACTACCTGACCAGCGGCAACGTGCTACTCGATCACCTGCATGGCGCCACCGCCGAGCATCGTCCGGGCGGCGGTAACATGAATGCCGAGATCGAAGTTGTCGCCGAACGGATGCGCGGCGAGGGCAAGAGAGCCTACGCGATTCCGGGAGGCGGCTCGAACGCGACCGGGGCGCTGGGCTACGCCAATTGCGCGCTCGAGCTGATCGCACAACTGAACGAAAGCGGCATCGGCTGCGATTACCTTGTCCACGGCACCGGCTCCTCCGGAACGCAGGCCGGACTGCTCGCCGGGCTCTGCATCCTGAATTCACCTATCAAGGTCCTTGGCATCAGCGTCCGCGCCGCGAAGGACGCGCAGGAGGAAGCCGTCTTCAAGCTGGCGACGGCGACCGCCGCGAAGATCGGCGTTCCCGATGCCGTCAAGCGCGAGGCGGTTGTCGCCGACGCCAGCTATGTCGGCGAGGGCTACGGCATTCCGGCGCCCAGCACCATCGAGGCGATCAGGATGGTCGCCGAACTCGAAGGCATTCTTCTGGACCCCGTCTATTCCGGGAAGGGCATGGCGGGCCTGATCGACTACGTCCGTCAAGGACGGTTCAAGAAATCCGAGAAGGTCGTGTTTCTCCATACGGGCGGTTCCGCCGCGCTGTTCGGATATCTCGACCGTTTTCCGGCGCAGGACCGCGTCCGCCAACCGGCATTCGGATGAAGAAACGACGAGGCTTCAATCACCTGCAAGGAGACAAGCAATGACCATCAAGTTCCGTCATCTCGCGATAGCCGCGGTTTTTGCCGCGACCACGCCCCTGTCGCTGGCATATGCCGACGCCGGCGATTCACCGACCCTGAAGCGCATCGAAGAGCGCGGCGTCGTCAGTATCGGCCACCGGGAAACCTCGATTCCGTTCTCCTACATGAATGCGGACGGCAAGCCGCAGGGCTATACCATCGACCTCTGCATGAAGTTCGTTGATGCGATCAAGGCCGAACTCGGCAAGCCCGATCTCGAGATCAAACTCGTTCCGGTGACCGGCCAGACGCGTATTCCGCTGCTCGCCAACGGCACCATCGACATGGAATGCGGTTCGACGACCAACAACCTGACTCGCCAGAAGCAGGTTTCCTATCTGCCGACAACCTTCATCACCGGCACCAAGATAGCGGTCCGCAAGGATTCCGGCATCAAGAGCATCGACGACATGGCCGGCAAGATCATCGGCCTGTCCGCCGGCACCACCAACGAGAAGGCCATCAAGGCTTACATCGAGGCGAACAAGCTCGACGTCAGGGTGACCGAGGTGAAGGATCACAGCCAGGGTTGGCTGGCGATGGAGACCGGTCGTATCGACGCCTACGGTTCCGACGACGTGCTGCTCTACGGCCTGATCTCGAAGTCCAAGAGCCCGGCGGATTACACCGTTGTCGGCAGCTTCCTCAGCTTCGATCCCTACAGCATCATGGTCCCGCGCAACGACAGCACGTTCCAGCGGCTGGGCTCGGCCGTGCTGGCTGGCCTGATGCGGACCGGCGAGATGGAGAAGATCTACGCCAAGTGGTTCGAGCCGGGCCCGACCGGCATCAACATGCCGATCTCCGACACGCTGTCGATGGCGTTCAAGATCCAGGCGCTTCCTGAGTAAGGCCTCCCGACCGCGGCCGGAAAACCTCCCGACCTGGTTTTCCGGCCGCAACTTTTCAAAGCCTTCGATTTGTCGATCAACAGTCTGACGCCGCATCGGGAAAAGGCCTGCACATGAACTACAACTGGAACTGGGCGGTCCTGGTCACCGATCCATACATGACATGGATCCTGCAGGGCTTCGGCTGGACGGTAGCGGTATCGATGGCCGCCTGGGTGATCGCCTTCTCGCTCGGCTCCATCCTCGGAATCATGCGCACAACGACGAGTCCGGTCCTGCGCGGCATCGCCACGTTCTATGTCGAGATATTCCGCAACATTCCCCTGTTGGTGCATTTCTTCCTCTGGTACTTCGTTTTCCCGGAACTCCTGCCGCACGACATGGGCATGTGGGTAAAGCGGGAACTGCCGCTTCCCGCCTTCACAACCGCGGTGGTCGCACTCGGTCTCTACACCGCGTCGCGGGTCTGCGAACAGGTCCGTTCCGGCATCGAGGCGGTCGGTGAAGGACAACGCAACGCGGGGCGCGCCATGGGCTTCACCGAGAGCCAGGTCTATCGCTACGTGCTGTTGCCGGTCGCCTACCGGATTATCATTCCGCCGCTGACCAGCGAGTTCCTGACGATCTTCAAGAATTCCTCTCTGGCCCTGACCATCGGCCTGATCGAGCTGACCTCGGTCACCCGCCAGATCGAGGAATATACCTTCCAGGGCTTCGAGGCGTTCACCGCCGCGACGGTGATCTACAGCGTCATCACGCTGTCAGTCATGGCCCTCATGCGCCGTGTCGAAAACAAGGTCCACGTTCCCGGCACCATAACGGCGAAGGGGGACTGACATGGGCGGATTCGATTTCACCGTCATCGCCGACAACCTGCCCTTTCTCTGGAAGGGCATGCAGATGACGCTGCTGCTGACGGCGCTCGCGATGGTCGGGGGCATCGTTATCGGCACGCTTCTCGCGCTTGCCCGGCTGTCCTCGATCAAGCCGCTGTCCATGGCGTCCGCCGTCTACGTGAACTTCTTCCGGTCGCTGCCGCTGATTCTCGTGATCTTCTGGTTCTACTTCCTCGTGCCGCTGGTGGTCGGGCAGCCGGTCGGCGGCTTCTACTCTGTGCTGATCGCCTTCACCCTGTTCGAGGCCGCCTATTACTCGGAAATCATCCGCGCGGGCATTTCCAGCGTGCGCCGGGGCCAGGTCGCGGCGGCTCTGGCACTGGGCATGACCTACACCCAGTCCATGCGCTACATCGTCCTGCCGCAGGCCTTCCGGGCGATGGTCCCGATCCTGCTGACGCAGGCGATCATC
>JAVKCR010000576.1:0-4874 GCA_040222645.1 Rhodospirillales bacterium | reverse complement strand
CATGATCGGGCTGGCGGGTGCGGTCGCCGATCCAGAGGAAATGCGCCGAGCAATCGTACCAGTCGCCGGTCAGGCTGTCCTGGCGGGTCAACGCTTCCTCGTACCAGGGCAAGAGCGCCTCGTGCGAGGTGTAGAAATCGGTCTCGCGCAGCTGCGGCACGTTTTCCGAGGTCAGGCCGCAGGCGGTCATGAAGTTCAGCGTTTCGTCGAGCCTGTCCGCCATGGCGTTGTAACGCTCGGCCTGCGGGCTGCCCTTGACGAAATCGAGGTTCCACTGGTGCACCCGGTGCAGGTCGGCGAAACCGCCCTGTGCGAAGGCACGCAGCAGGTTCAGCGTCGACGATGCCTGGTGATAGGCCTTCATCATGCGCTGCGGGTCCGGCAGACGGGCGGCGGACTCGAACTCGATGCCGTTGATGATGTCGCCACGGTAGCTCGGCAGGGTGACGTCACCCTGCTTTTCCACGTCCGACGAGCGCGGCTTGGCGAACTGGCCGGCCATGCGCCCGACCTTCACCACCGGGCAGGAGGCGCCGAAGGTCAGCACCACCGCCATCTGCAGCAGCACCTTGAAGGTGTCGCGGATCGCGTTGGTGTTGAACTCGGCAAAGCTCTCGGCGCAATCGCCGCCCTGCAGCAGAAAAGCCTCGCCGGCCGCGACCTTGGCGAGCCCGGCCTTCAGGCGCCGCGCCTCGCCGGCGAACACCAGCGGCGGCATGGCGCGCAGTTCGCTCTCGACCGAGTTCAGGCTGGCCTTGTCCGGATATTCCGGTACCTGCAGGATGGGCTTTTCCCTCCAGCTGTCCGGCGTCCAGTTCGTAGCCATGATCGTCTCCATCGGCGTGTCTTGGTCAAAAAGGGTTCCGGATATACGCCGTTTCGCCGGGGTTATCCACAGGAAACCCGCCTCGTCCGCCAATCCCTGCGCGGCGGCTACAAGTTACGGTGAACCCGGGCAGGTGCCATTGTCAGGGCCGGGTCAGCCCGGCGCGGTCCGCGACCGTCTTCCAGGCCTCCGCGGCCTTCTCGATGCGTTCTTCGAAAGCCGCCGGGCCGAGCCAGGCGGGACGGGTGAGTTTCTCGGTGAAGATCTTCTCGATCTCGGGTTCGGCAAGCACGTCCGACAGGTTCGCCGCGATGGCCAGCCGCAGGGCTTCCGGCGTGCCGGCGGGCGCGAAGATGCCGCGCTCCACGTCAAAAACGAACTCGATCCCCTGCTCGCGCAGGGTCGGCAGGTCCGGCATGGCCGGCGCCCGGTGGGCGGCGGTGATGCCGAGCAGCCGGAACGATCCGTCCCTGGCGCCGGCGGCGGCGGCGGCGGGACTGACCTCGGAGATGAGGATTTCACCGTCGATGAGCGCCCGCACCGTGCGGCGCGGGCTGAGATAGCTGCGGAATTCCGGCTGCACGCCGATGGCCTGGCTGAAGGCGAGGATGACGAAATACTCGATCGACCCCGGGAAACCCGCCGCGAGCAACGGCGCCTCGCCTTTGCCGAAAGCCGGCTCGATGCCTCCGGGAACGGCAAACGGCGCCCGATTGGCGCTGGCCAGGATCAGCGGCGTCAGGGCCACCCGGGCGACCGGTGCGAATGCTTCCGGCGAGATGTCGGTATTGCCGCTCAGATGCTCCAGCGTCACCACATCCTGCCCGGCCAGCATGGTGCAGCCGTCGGCCGGCGCTTTCGCGACCAGTCGCGCGCCGGTCAGGCCGCGTTCCCCCGGCACATTGCGGATGTCGAAGCGCGGCATGTGACCGGCGGCGTTGTAGCGCTCGGCGATAATGCGGAACATCACGTCGGTCGCGCCGCCGGCATTCCAGGGCACCACCAGCTCGATCGCCTCGCAGGGCAGCAACTGGGCCGCAGCCGGGGTCGCGGCGGCGAGTCCCGGCAGGGCGAGAAGCAGGATTGCAAGCCTTCGGGAGAACCACCGCCGGCACCGGACCGGGATCGAATGTATGCCTGTCATGCCATATGCTGGAATTTGATCTTGTCCGGACAGGACCGAAGCGATTGACTGACAAGCTATCGCAATCCTTCCCCATGACCAACCCGGTATCAGATACATGACCAAATCCGTCGTTCCGCCCAGTGTGACGCCGAAGGGCCCCGGCCCGGCCTTCACCACCCGTCCTGAAATCCTCGGCACGTTCGGGGTGGTGACGACTACCCACTGGCTGGCCTCCGCCGCCGGCATGGGAATGCTGGAACGTGGCGGAAATGCGTTCGACGCGGCGGTCTGCGCAGGTTTCACCCTGAATGTCGCCGAACCGCACCTCAATGGCCCGCTCGGCGATGCGCCGATCATCACCCACGAAGCCGCGACCCGCGAGACCAAGATGATCTGCGGCCAGGGCCCGGCGCCGATGGGGGCGACCATCGAGCATTACCGCTCGCTCGGCCTCGACCTTGTGCCGGGGGCGGGCTTCCTTGCCGCCGTGGTGCCGGCCGCACCCGACGCCTGGCTGACCCTGCTGGAACAGAAGGGCACGATGCGGCTGCGCGACGTGCTGGAGCCGGCCATCCACTATGCCGAGACCGGCGTGCCGCTGGTGCCGAACGTCATCAAGACCATCGAGACCGTGGAGGACCTGTTCCGCGAGGAATGGCCGACTTCCGCCGAGCTCTGGCTGCCTGGCGGCAATTTGCCGAAGGCCTTCGCCCTGCATTGCAACCCGAAGCTCGCCGAGACCTGGAAACGGCTGCTGAAGGAATCCGAGGGCGGCTCCCGCGAGCAGGAAATCCGCCGCGCGCGGACCTGCTTCTACGAGGGCTTCATCGCCGAGGCCGTCGTCGCCTTCAATCGCAACGAGCTGATGGATTCCTCCGGCGAACGCCATGCCGGGGTGCTCGCGATGGAGGATTTCACTTCCTACAGGCTGCCGATCGAGGACCCGCTGACCCATGACTACCGCGACCATACCGTGGTCAAGGGCGGTCCCTGGTGCCAGGGTCCGGCGCTGCTGCAGCAGCTCGCCATCCTCGAAGGCTACGACATCGCCTCGCTGGACCCGACCGGGCCTGACTATGTCCATTACGTGGTCGAGGCGGCCAAGCTGGCCTTCGCCGACCGCGACACTTTCTACGGCGACCCGGATCATGTCGAGGTACCGCTCGATGTGCTGCTCTCGAAAGCCTACAACGACGGCCGCCGCGCCCAGATCGGCGAGATGGCATCGCTTGATCTCCGTCCGGGCAACATTCCCGGCTTCGGCACGCCGCCCGACTACGCGGCGGCCTGCGAACGGGCCTTCGCGGAAGCCGCCCCCGGCACCGGCGAGCCGACCACCGGCAAGCTCGGCACCACCAAGGGCGACACGGTCCACATCGACGTCATCGACCGCTGGGGCAACATGGTCTCGGCAACGCCGAGCGCGTCCTGGCTGCATTCCTCGCCAACCATTCCGGAACTTGGCATGTGCCTCGGCTCGCGCGCCCAGATGTTCTGGCTCGACGAGAACCATCCCTCGGCGCTGAAGCCCGGCAAGCGGCCGCGCACCACGCTGACGCCCTCGATGCTGCTGCGTGACGGCGAGGCCGTGATGTCCTTCGGCACCCCCGGCGGCGACCAGCAGGACCAGTGGCAGGTCGGCCTGCTGCTGCATCATCTCGATCACGGGATGAACCTGCAGGAGGCCATCGATTGCCCGAACTTCCATTCGGAGCACTTCATCTCGTCGTTCCACCCGCGCGCCGCCCATCCGGGCAAGCTGGTGCTGGAAGGCCGTTTCCCGGACGCGACGATCAAGGAACTCGAACGCCGCGGCCACGTGGTCGAGGTCGGCGGCGACTGGTCGGAAGGCCGGCTCACCGCCGCACGGCGCGACGGAAAGATGCTCAAGGCTGCCGCCAATCCGCGCGGCATGCAGGGCTATGCAGTAGGACGCTGAATCATGAAAGACACACCCGTCATCGACATCCACAGCCACACCGGCGTCTACGGTCGCAAGGAAGTGGGACCGCTTAGCCAGGGCATGCGCGAAGCCGGCCTCGACCTCACCATCGCGAGCGTGGTGGCCGACAACAAGGTCATCAAACGCGACGAGACCGGCCTGCTCCGCTGCGTCCGCGAGCCCGACCCCGACGAGCTTTACGACCATACCTGGCAGCAGCTCGACAGGCTCGATGCCGCGATCGAGGAGGACGGGCTCGACGTGGTGCTCGATGCGGGCGATCTCGGCGACCGGCCGGCGGTGATCAAGGCGATCGAGGGCGGCGACTATCTCGAGGGCGATTTGAAGCGCGTCGAGGAAGCCTATGCGCGCGGCGTGCGCTCGATGCAGCCCGTGCATTACCGCATCAACGAGCTTGGCGATATCCAGACCGAACCGGCGCGGCACGGCAAGCTGACCGATTTCGGCCGCGAGTATGTCGCCGAGATGAACCGGCTCGGCATGATCATCGATCTCGCCCATGCCACCGAGGCGATGACCCGCGACGTGGTCGCCATCTCGAAGGCGCCGGTGATGATCTCGCATACCTGCCTGCAGCTCGATGACGACCCGCATCCGCGCATGGTCACCGCAGAGCACGCCCGCGCGGTGGCCGAGGCCGGCGGTGTGATCGGCGTCTGGGCCTGCGGCTTTCGGCATTCGACGCTGAAGGAATATGTCGAGCAGATCCACCGGCTGGTCGAGGCGGTGGGCGAGGATCATGTCTGCATCGGCACCGACCAGTTCGCCGGCGCCGCCAAGAAGATCTTCCCCGACTTCCGCCCCTTCGGCGAGATCCCCGACATGCTCGCGGAATCCGGCTATTCGGCGACCACCTCGGCGAAGATCCTCGGCGGCAACTTCCTGAGGCTGTTCGCGGATGTGAGGGCGGCGGCATGACACACCGGTCTGGTGCGGGTAAGTCGATAAGGGCCGATGTT
>JAVKCR010000575.1:0-1889 GCA_040222645.1 Rhodospirillales bacterium | reverse complement strand
TCCAGCACCTGCTTGACGAATTCCCCGACCAGGTCCTTCGCGTAGGCCTCCTGCTCTTCCTTCCGGGCAAGCTTGCCGTCGGAGAGGATCTTCTCTAGCAGGCTCTTCTGCTGTTCTTCGTCCGCCATGTCCTAAACTCCCAGTTGGGCCGGCGCCGCCTCAGGCGGCACGATACCGGCTACCCCCTTACTTCTTGCCCTTGCCCTTGCACTTGCCGCCGGCATCGCCGCCGCCGGCATCGCCGCCGCCGGCATCGCCGCCGCCGTCACCGTTGTCGAGCGACTTCTTGAGCTCGTCCTGGCTTTCGGAATTGGCGATGACGTCCTGCAGGAGGGCGTCGAGCTCGTCATTGCCATCCAGCTTGGTCAGCAGGTCGCTGAGCCGCTGGCGGGCCTCGAAGAGCTGGCGAAGCGGATTGACCTGGTTGATGACGGCCACCGGCTCGAAATCGTCGATGTGGCTGAACTTCAGCTCGACATTGAGCATGTCGCCCGCGTCCGAATCCTCGTCACCTTCCGTAAGGCGGTTGGGCACGCGGTAGGCGATGCGTGGATTGATCGATGAAAGGATATCGTTGAAGTTGTCGCGATCGATCTCGACGAACTTCCGGTCCCGCACCTTCGGCAGCGCCTCTTCCGGTTTGCCGGAAAGGTCGGCCATGATGCCGACCACGAACGGCAACTCTTTCATCAGGATCGCGTTGCCGATCTCCACGTCGTAGGTGATCTGAACACGCGGCGGGCGAACCCGACTTAGTTTATGCTGAACACTCTCGCTCATGCCGAAGCCCCCAGTTGCGGCTTAATTACTTGGAAATCTTTATAAGCCCTTTGGATTAACCTGTAAACACTTGATGTAAATCTTTCGAAGTTTACCGAATTCCCTGAGAATCGGGCACTTCGAGTCGGCAGGCCAGGAAACCCAAACTCTTTTATCTGATTGTTTTTCAACATATTTTCGCGAACCCGCTTTCAGCGCACACCAGCAAGCCCTTGCAGAGTTGAGCAAGGATCGCAAAAGACGTTAACCTTTTTTATTATGGTTAAACTTTATGGTTAACGCGGAAACAGCCCTGTCACCGGGCATTCCTTCCCTGCCATGAAACAAGAACAACGCCGAAAGCCAACCGGTTCGAGAATTCTCCGGATACCAAATACCGCGGAAAACCAGTTGCCTTGGAGTACGTAACCGTTAACCAAACTGTTGATGAGAGCTACTGTGGGTCAAAAAATGCCTCCAGTGTCATGTATTTTAATTTGACAGTATTCATAAGAATAAGGTGATTCTATTATTCATCGCCAACCAGACCAGGCAGCATAGTCAGCCCCTTGGCGTTGTGACAAAAGACTTCGGGCGGAAGTTGCCTTCCGCCCGACAGAAAATCATGGATATCAGCAGACCGGCAGAACCGGCGGCGACTGAACGCCGTCCGCGCCGGAGGTCAGCCGGCCGCCTTGAGCTTGCCGACCACTTCGGCCATGCGGTCAGCGACCTGGTCGTTCTCGACCTGCATGGTCCCGGCATTCTCATGCCCGCCTCCGCCATATTCGAGGCAGAGCGCCCCGATATTGGTCTTGCAGCTCCTGTTGGTAATCGACTTGCCGATCGCGAACACGGTGTTCTGCTGGCGCAATCCCCAGATGACATGCACCGAAACGTTGGTTTCCGGGAAGAGCGCGTAGATCATGAAGCGGTTGCCGACATGGATCGTCTCCTCGTCCCTGAGGTCGAGGATGACGACATTGCCGTCGATCTTTGCGCAGCGCTTGAGCTGTTCCTTGAAGGGTTCGGCCTGCTCCAGATACTCGACGACACGTTCGCGGACATCCGGATTGTAGAGGATATCCTCGATATCCTGCGTCCGGCACATGTCGATCAGTTCCATCATC
>JAVKCR010000574.1:0-12195 GCA_040222645.1 Rhodospirillales bacterium | reverse complement strand
GGTGATTTCGAGGAACGGCTCAAGGCGGTGATGCGGGAGATCGAGGGGATCGAGAACGCGGTCCTGTTCATCGACGAGATCCATACCGTCATCGGCGCCGGTGCCACGTCCGGTGGTGCCATGGATGCGTCGAACCTGCTGAAGCCGGCGCTGGCATCCGGCACGATCCGTTGCCTCGGGTCCACCACCTACAAGGAATACCGGAACTATTTCGAGAAGGACCGGGCGCTGGTCCGCCGCTTCCAGAAGATCGACGTGATCGAGCCGTCGATGGACGACGCGATCAAGATCCTGATGGGCCTCAAGCCCTATTTCGAGGAATACCACAAGGTGCGCTACACAGCGCCCGCGGTGCGTGCGGCGGTCGAGTTGTCGTCCCGCTACATCACCGACCGCAAGCTGCCGGACAAGGCGATCGACGTGATCGTCGAGGTTGGCGCGGCCCGCCTGCTGCTGCCGGAATCCCGCCGGCGGAAGACCGTCACGGTGAAGGATGTCGAGGAGGTGGTCTCGATGATCGCCCGGATTCCGCCGAAGTCGGTTTCCACCAACGACCGGGAATCTCTCAAGAACCTCGAACGCGATCTCAAGCTCACCGTGTTCGGCCAGGACAAGGCGATCGAGTCGCTGGCGAGCGCCATCAAGCTGTCGCGGGCGGGCCTGCGCGAACCGGAGAAGCCGATCGGCTCCTACCTGTTCTCCGGCCCGACCGGCGTGGGCAAGACCGAGGTCGCCCGCCAGCTGGCGATGACGCTCGGTGTCGAGCTCAAGCGTTTCGACATGTCGGAATACATGGAACGCCATTCGGTCTCGCGGCTGATCGGTGCGCCGCCGGGCTATGTCGGTTTCGACCAGAACGGCCTGCTCACCGATGCGATCGACCAGCATCCGCATTGCGTGCTGCTGCTCGACGAGATCGAGAAGGCGCATCCCGACCTGTTCAACGTGCTGCTGCAGGTCATGGATCACGGCAAGCTTACCGACCATAACGGCAAGACGGTCGATTTCCGCAATGTCATCCTGATTATGACCACCAATGCCGGCGCCTCCGACCTTGCCAAGCCGGCGATCGGTTTCGCCCGCGACGAGCGGGTCGGCGAGGACGAGGATGCGATCAACCGGATGTTCACCCCGGAATTCCGCAACCGTCTCGACGCGACCATCGCCTTCGCCAACCTGCCGGGCGAGGTCGTCCGCAAGGTCGTGGACAAGTTCGTCATGCAGCTGGAAGCGCAGTTGGGCGAGCGTGCGGTCTCGATCGAACTGACGCCGAAGGCGCGCGACTGGCTGGCAAAGAAGGGCTACGACAAGAACTTCGGCGCCCGCCCGCTGGGCCGCGTCATCCAGGAGCACATCAAGCGGCCGCTGGCCGAGGAGCTGCTGTTCGGCAAGCTCTCCGACGGCGGCGTGGTACGCATCAAGGTGAAGGACGACAAGCTGGTCTTCGATTTCCCGAAAGTCGACCCGGCCGGCGGAAAACGCCGCCGCAAGTCCGCCGACGACGAGGAAGAGCTGGAAACGGTGGAATAATCTGCTGCTCTCGGCCTCCTTGATCGATGTCATCCCTGCGCAAGCAGGGACCAAGGGCATTTTGCTCTGTCAGACCATACTGGGTCCCGGCTCTGCGGCCGGGATGACATGGTTAGGTAAGGATTGGCCTCCTATCTGCTTGTTTCTTTCCCCTCGCAAAGGCCGGGGCTTGATGTAGGCTCTGCCGTACATCTTCCTGTCCCCAGCGGATTGATACCCTGACCGACCGACCCAGTGCCGACGCGCCGCCCGACAAGCTCTGGCAGCGCAATTTCATCGCCTACATCGCCCAGCGTTCGACCAATACCATGTCGGTCCAGATGCAGACCGTCGCGGTCGGCTGGATGGTCTATGACCTGACCGGCGATCCGATGGATCTCGGGCTGGTCGGGCTGGCGCAATTCGCACCGGCCTTCGCGCTGTTCCTGATCACCGGGCTGGTGGCGGACCGTTACGAGCGGCGCAACATCATCGCGGTCTGCTGCATCTTCCAGCTGCTGGCCTCCAGCGCGCTCGGCTGGCTGGCGCTGTCCGGCGCGACGACTGTCTGGCCCGTCTACGTGCTGCTGCTGATCGTGGGGTCGGCGCGGGCCTTCTACTTTCCCACCACGCAATCTCTGCTGCCGAGCCTCGTGCCGCGCCGGCTGTTCACCAACGCGGTGGGCTACAATTCCTCCTTCAACAAGGCGTCCCAGATCGGCGGGCCGATCCTCTCCGGTTTCCTGATTGCCTGGATCGGCTACTGGGTCTTCGTTGTCGTGGTCGCCTTCGTGGTGATCTCCATGATCGCGGTGCTCTTCATCCGCCCGCGCTCCGACACCGCCCAGCGGCGGGCAAACAAGGTCGATCTCGATGCCGTGCTCGGGGGGTTCCGCTATGTCTGGGCCAACAAGACCATCCTCGGCGCGATCTCCATCGACCTGTTCGCGGTCCTGTTCGGCGGGGTGATGGGCATGCTGCCGATCTTCGCCAGCGACATTCTCAAGGTCGGGGCCGATGGTCTCGGGATCATGCGGGCGATGCCGGGCGTCGGCGCGCTGGCGACCGGTATCCTGCTGTCGCAGATACCCGCGCCGGGGCGCATGGGCTGGCTGCTGTTCGGCACATTGGCCGTTTTCGGCGGCTCGATCGTGGTCTTCAGCCTGTCGACGACGTTCTGGTTGTCGCTGGCGGCGCTGGCGGTCTACGGCGCCGCCGACATGGTTTCGATCTATGTCCGCACGGCAATCGTCCAGCTTTCGACGCCGGACGAGATGCGCGGCCGGGTCGGCGCGGTCAACGGCGTTTTCATCAATGCCTCCAACGAACTCGGGGACTTCCGGGCTGGCGCTATGGCGGCCTTCATCGGCGTGGTGCCGGCGGTGGCCATTGGCGGTGCGGTAACCCTCGGGGTTGCGGCGGCCTGGCTGAAGCTGTTCCCCGATCTCCGCAAGGTCGACCGGATGGACACGTCTGGCGACTGATTCCTCAGTCCTCGTTCCGGAACGGCGAGAACTCGGTTTCCAGCACTTTCATGTCGTGCTCGATCTGCCGCGCCTCGCGATGCACGAAATCGGCGATGGCATGGCGCATCCGGGGATCCGCGATCCAGTGCACGGAACGGACCTTGCGGGGCAGGTAACCGCGCTGGATCTTGTGCTGGCCCTGTGCCCCGGCCTCGACCCATTTCAGCCCGCGCTCGATGGCGAAATCGATGGCCCGGTAGTAGCAGCATTCGAAATGCAGGAAGCGGAAATCGCCGAGAGACCCCCAGTTCCGACCGTACAGCGTGTCCGAGCCGATCAGGTTCAGCGCCCCGGCGACCGGTGCGCCATCCATCTCGGCATAGACCAGCATTGCCCGGTCGGGCAGCCGTTCACCGAGAATGTGGAAGAAATCGAGGTTGAGGTAGTCCTGCGACCATTTCTTGTCGATGGTTGCCATGTAGAACCGGTAGAACGCGTCCCAGTGACCGGGTTTGAGATCGTCACCGGTCAGGTTGGAGATCTTCAGGTCGTGACGTTCCGCATCGCGCCGTTCGCGGCGGATGGTCTTGCGCTTGCGCGAGGACAGGTCGCCGAGGAAATCCTCGAATGTCGCATAGCCCCGGTTTTCCCAGTGAAACTGCTGGCCGATCCGCTGCAGGAGACCGGCATTGCCGGCGTGCGCCCATTCCTGCTCGGTGAGGAATGTGATGTGAACCGATGACAGCTTCAGCTGGTCGGCGATTTCCACCATGCCGCCGAGCAGCAGATCGGTCATCCGGTCGCGGTCGGCGCCGGGCCGGATCAGGAGGCGCGGTCCGGTGGCCGGGGTGAAGGGAACCGCGCATTGCAGTTTCGGGTAATAGGGGATGCCGGCACGGCTGGCGGCGTCCGCCCAGCCCCAGTCGAACATGTACTCGCCGTAGGAATGACTTTTCACATAGAGCGGGGCGCAGGCCTGCAACGTCTTCGCCTCATCGCGCACGGCGACGTGGTAGGGCATCCAGCCCTGTTCGGCCGTGGCGCAGCCCGAATCCTCGAGCGCCGAGAGAAAGGCATGGCTGAGAAACGGATTGTCCGGTCCGGCGCAGGCATCCCAGTCCGCAGCGTCGATCTTGCCGATCTCGCCGATGATCTCGATCGAGTATTTCTCTTCGCCCGCGTCAGGCATGAAGGGGGCTTGCCGGCGGTTGGAAGGGCGAAATCTGCGAGGCGCTCATGGAATCAATATGGGCCCGGCCAGTCCGGCTTCACAGGCCGGAAATCACGCGATCTCGAAAATTCCCTCGACCTCGGTCGTGACGTTGAGCGGCAGGCAGGGCGCGCCGACGGCAAATCGGGCATGGGCGCCCTTGTCGCCGAAGATTTCCGCCATCAGGTCGGAAGCGCCGTTGATCACCTTGGGATGGTCGGTGAAGTCGGCGCCGCAGGCAACGAATCCGCCGAGTTTGACGACTCGCGTGATGCGGTCGAGATCACCGCCACAGGCCGCCTTTGCCTGGGCGACGAGGTTCAAGGCGCAGAGCCGCGCCGAAGCGATTCCCTGGTCGAGGTCGCAATCCACGCCGACCTTTCCGGTATACTGGATCTTGCCGCCCAGCACGGGAATCTGGCCGGAAACGAAAATCAGGCTGCCGCTGACGACATAGGGGACATAGTTTGCAGCGGGTGCCGCCGCGTTCGGCAGTTCGATGCCGAGTTCGGCGAGGCGGGCGTCGATCTTGCCGGACATGGTCGTTCCTCCCTCGTTGGATCAGGGTGCGATCTTGCCCGCGACATCCGGCGATGCAAGGTCTCAGACGGCGATGGCGTCGAAATCGGGCTGGATATCGTTGAGGCTGGCGTCGCCCGCGCCGATGGTCGGGAAGGCGGGGCCGAGCACGTCGCGCCATTCGAGGCAGGCGAGATCGATGGCGCCCGAATCCATGTGCCGTTCGGCCAGCACGGCACGCCAGTAGGCCGCTTCCGCATGGCCGTGCCAGGCAGCGCCGATGGCGATCTTCTGATTGCCGCCCGGCGCCTGGAAATCGCCCGGCGTCTGGTGGCGCGACCAGGCGAAGAAATCCGACAACATGCGGCAGGTCCGCCGGGCCGGACTGAAGGCCTCAGACCAGTTGGCGATGAATTCGCGGGCCAGCAGTTCGATGGCGAAGCCCGCGATGGGTGCATCGACCAGGTTGCGCCAGCATTTCAGCAGCACCACCAGTTCCGTCAGCTTGCCGTGACTGAGCCTGTCGAGCACCCGGATCGACGCCTGTTCGGCGAGCGGATTGGAGAACAGCCATTGTCCGCCATTCGACGAATCGGCGAGATCGTAGCCGCCCTCGCGCTGTTCGAAGCCCGGACGGATGACCACGTCGATTTCGCCATGGACGACGGTGACCCGGTCGAGGCCGGAGCGCACGTAACCGTCGGCCAGATTGAGCGCGAGCTGGTCGCGGACTTCACAGATCAGCCGGGATTGCGGATTGCCCGAGCCCCGGAAGCGGAAATGTTCCGACGGCGGCAGGAGGTAGATCAGGTCCACCTCCATGTCGTCGGCGAGTGCGGTGCCCTTGCCGAAGGCGCCGACGATCAGGTGATCGCCCCGGAATATCGGCGCTGATCCCGGCCAGTAGCAGCGCCGGAGCGGCGCGATCGAACTGTCGATCGCGAGCAGTACCTGGTGCATGCGCTCGGCATCCGGCCGGACCGCGCGGGCGAAGCCGACGAAACAGCTCTCGAGTTGTTCGTGAGCGGAGAGGGAGGGGGACAGTGTCATCGGTCAGTACAGGTCGCTGACCTGCAACCCGCGCTCGATATGGATCCGTTCGGAGCGAGAGGATGAGCCTGACCTGCCGGGCGGATTCCAGACACGCGGTTCGGGACGCGATGCCGTCCAGGGATCGCCGCTGGAGACGCCGACGCCGACCGTGGTGTCCTTGAGCAGCGAGTCACTGACACCGATCGCACCCGGCACACCGATCCTGACATTGGACACGAGTTCCCGTTCGCCTCTCTTTTCCGACGTTCCGTGGTCACGAACAGCCTGAGGTCGAGCCGCAGGTCACGCATTTCATGCAGGTGCCGTTGCGCACCAGGGTGAAATTGCCGCATTCGCCGCAACTGTCGCCCTCGTAGCCCTTCATGCGGGCTTCACGCATTTTCACCAGCCTGTTGTCCGCCGCCGATTCGACTTCGGGCGTCATGGAGACAACCGCATGGGCGTGAACTTCCCGGGAAACCGCCACTTCCGCGCCGCCGCCGCCATCCACGTCCATCGCCAGCCGCATGGCGTTCTTCAGCACGACCAGGTTGTTGCGCACATAGCCGCGGGATGCGAGCCGTTCAACCACCGAGGTGCCGGCCGCGAGATCGCCTTCCTCGTCGCCCTTGCCGAGCGTGTCGGGGGTGAGGTCGTCCGGCTCCACATGGGCCAGGTCGTTGCGGTTCAGGTAGGAGATCGCCAGTTCGCGGAAGATGTAGTCGAGGATGGACGTTGCCATCTTGATGGTGTCGTTGCCCTCGACGATGCCGCTCGGCTCGAACCGGGTGAAGGTGAAGGCCTCGACGAATTCCTCCAGCGGTACGCCATATTGCAGGCCGATGGAGATCGCGATGGCGAAATTGTTCATCAGCGAGCGGAAGGCGGCGCCTTCCTTGTGCATGTCGATGAAGATCTCGCCGACCCCGCCATCCTCGTATTCGCCGGTCCGCAGGTAGACCTTGTGACCGCCGACGATGGCCTTCTGGGTATAGCCCTTGCGGCGATGCGGCAGCTTGCGGCGCTCGGTGAGGAAGCGCTCCACGATGCGTTCGGCGATGATCGGCGCCTGTTCAGCCTGCGGCTTGTCCATGATCTCGTCGAGATCGTCGTCGTCTTCGAGGATCTGGGCATTGAGCGGCTGGGACAGTTTCGAGCCGTCGCGGTAGAGCGCGTTGGCTTTCAGCCCGAGCCGCCAGGACAGCAGGTAGGCTTCCTTGCAATCCTGAACGGTCGCCGAATGCGGCATGTTGATGGTCTTCGATATCGCCCCGGAGATGAAGGGCTGTGCCGCGGCCATCATCAGGATGTGGCTCTTGACGGACAGCGCCCGCTTGCCGAGACGGCCGCAGGGGTTGGCGCAATCGAACACCGGCAGATGTTCGTCCTTCAGGTGCGGCGCACCTTCCAGCGTCATGGCGCCGCAGCAATAGATGTTCGCCGCCTCGATTTCCTGGCGGGAGAAGCCGAGCGCTTCGAGCATGTCGAACGACGGATCCGCAAGTTCGGCTTCATCGATGCCGAGGCTGTCGCGGCAGAATTCCAGGCCGAGACTGTACTTGTTGAACACGAAGCGGATATCGAAGGCCGTGCCGAGCGATGCCTCGATCCGGGCCAGCGAGGCATTGTCGAAGCCTTCCTTGCCCAGCGCCGCGTGGTTGACGCCGGGGGCATCCTTCAACGTGCCGTGGCCGACCGCGTAATCGACGATGTCGTTGATCTCCTCGTCGCTGTAGCCGAGCGTGGCCAGCGCGACGGGAACCGTGCGGTTGATGATCTTGAAATAGCCGCCGCCGGCGAGCTTCTTGAACTTCACCAGGGCGAAATCCGGTTCGATGCCGGTGGTGTCGCAATCCATCACCAGGCCGATGGTGCCGGTCGGCGCGATGACGCTGGCCTGGGCGTTGCGGTAGCCATACATCTCACCGAGTTCGACGGCGCGGTCCCAGCATTCTGCGGCCGCCGCCGCGATGTCCTGGTCCGGGCAGTTCTCGATGTCGAGCGGGACCGGGCGGATCTCGAGCCCGTCATAGCCGTCGTCGAGGCCCTTTGCGGCGGTGCGGTGGTTGCGCATCACCCGCAGCATGGCGCCGGCATTGTCGGCATAGCCCGGGAAGGCTCCGAGTTCATGGGCCATCTCGGCCGAGGTCGAGTAGGATTCGCCGGTCAGGACGGCAGTCAGTGCGCCGCAGAGCGCGCGGCCTTCCGGGCTGTCATAGCTGAAGCCTGACGCCATCATGAGACCGCCGATATTGGCGTAGCCGAGCCCGAGCGTGCGGTAGCGATAGGAAAGCTCGGCGATTTCCTTCGAGGGGAACTGCGCCATCAGCACGGCGATTTCCAGCGTCACCGTCCAGAGCCGGATGGCGTGGCGGTAGGAATCGAGCATGAAAACGCCGTCCTTGCCGCGGAAGGCAAGCAGGTTGAGCGACGCCAGGTTGCAGGCCGTGTCATCGAGGAACATGTACTCCGAGCACGGATTGGACGCGTTGATCCGGCCGGAATTGGCGCAGGTGTGCCATTCGTTGATGGTCGAATCGTACTGCAGGCCCGGGTCCGCGCATTGCCACGCGGCCTCCGCAATGGCTTCCCACAGGTCGGCCGCGGGCAGTGTCTGGGCGACCTTGCCGTCGGTGCGGCGCACCAGGTTCCAGTCGCCGCCGGTCTCGACGGTACGCAGGAAGTCATTGGTGATCCGCACTGAATTGTTCGAATTCTGGCCGGAAACGGTCAGGTAGGCGTTCGAATCCCAATCGGTGTCATAGACCTCGAAATCGATCGAGGTGTAGCCCTGCCGGGCGAACTCGATGACACGCTGGACATAGTTCTCGGGCAGCATCGACTTGCGGGCAGCGAGGATCGCCGTCTTCAGGACCTTGTTCTGCTTCGGATCGAAGCGTGCATCGCCCGAGGTCGCGTCGGTATTGCAGGCCGCCATGATTTCGGTGAGGTGCTGGCGGGCGATCCTGGAGCCGGTCACCAGGGCCGCAACCTTGCGTTCCTCGACCACTTTCCAGTTGATGTATTCCATGATGTCCGGATGGTCGATGTCGACCGTCACCATCTTCGCCGCGCGGCGGGTGGTGCCGCCGGACTTGATGGCGCCGGCCGCCCGGTCCCCGATCTTCAGGAAGCTCATCAGGCCGGACGACTTGCCGCCGCCGGACAGCGGTTCGTTGGCGCCGCGGATCTTCGAGAAGTTGGAGCCGGTGCCGGAGCCGTACTTGAACAGCCGCGCCTCGCGGGTCCAGAGATCCATGATCCCGCCATCATTGACCAGGTCGTCGCTGACGGACTGGATGAAGCAGGCATGCGGCTGCGGGTGTTCGTAGGCCGAGCCGGACTTCACCAGCTTGCCGGAGCGGAAATCGACGTAATAGTGGCCCTGGCTCGGACCATCGATGCCATAGGCCCAGTGCAGGCCGGTATTGAACCATTGCGGCGAATTCGGCGCACCCATCTGGCGGGCCAGCATGTAGCGCATCTCGTCGTAATAGGCGCGGGCGTCATCCTCGGCCTCGAAATAGCCGCCCTTCCAGCCCCAGTAGGTCCAGGTGCCGGCGAGACGGTCGAAGACCTGCTTGGAGGAGGTCTCGCCGCTGTAGCGCTGTTCTTCGGGCAGGGATTTCAGCGACTGCTTGTCGGGTTCCGAACGCCAGAGAAATTCCGGAACATCTTCTTCAGGAACCTTCTTCAGGAGAGCGGGTACGCCCGCCTTCC
Organism: Rhodospirillales bacterium; assembly: GCA_040222645.1. GTDB lineage: Bacteria > Pseudomonadota > Alphaproteobacteria > Rhodospirillales > HT1-32 > HT1-32. The sequence goes on along the minus strand of JAVKCR010000574.1, from coordinate 2,739 downwards.
TGAAATATTTCTGTGCGAGAACGTCGCTTGCCACCTGGGACCAGCTCGACGGCACTTCGACATCGTCGGCCTTGAAGACGACGGAGCCGTCAGGGTTGCGGATTTCGCTGGTGGTGTAGGTGAAATCGATGAGGTCGTAAGGCGACCTACTCGATTTCGTAAAACGGCGCTCGATTCGCATGTTTCCCCTGACTCCGGAATAACAAGTTTTCCCCGCCAAACGCGTTGCAGCGCTTGACCCCGCTCCGGCGCGGAAACTATATTTTGTGTGCGGCGCCGAACCGAGCCACAAGATTATGGAAAGTGACTTCGCGGCGCAAGGTTAAAATTCAGTAAAAATACGGCCGCTCGAAGTGAACGGTTAACATTTCCCTAAAATTGTATCGAATAGCAAAGACTTGGACAGTAACGCTGCCAAGATCAGGAAAGTATTCAGCTGTTTCCGGACAAGGGAAGGTTGGTCAGCAGGTTCTGCGGCTTCAGCCTGAGGACTTTTCCGGAAGTCATTGCGATCGCGCAATATACCGGCTTTCCGGCTATGTCCGGTCGCATGGTCAGCGGGTCGCGGAATTCGAGCCGGAACAGTGACAGGATGCGTTCGGTTTCTCCTTCATCGAGCTCTTCACCATTGTAGAGCGTGGTGAGCAGGCGATTCGCTTCAGCGTCGAAACCGACATACCAGACCCAGGACGTGTCGCTGATTCGCCTGACCGGTTGGATCGAGACGTCGACATCGAGGAAATGGCGCACCCATTTCTCCAGGACGCGGCAGAGTGCGTCCAGGCCGGCGGCGCCGAATGTGAGGTTGAGCACCGTGTCATGCCGGTCGGCGCGTTCCCAGTAGATGTCGGCATTCATCTCGTCGAGAACATCCAGCGAGATTGAGCGCATTTCTGTCTGCGCCTCGGCGATCAGCCGCCCGAGATTGCCGAAACCGCCGGTGGTCGCGTAGGTCTGCACGATCTCCTCGTCGGCGACCATCACCTGCCCTTCGACCAGGGTGACGCTCTGCGAGCGGAACAGGGCTTCGCCCGCACGGGCTTCCAGGGGAGGCGCATCATCGCCGAGGATATGGCGGACGATCAGGGCGGCGAGCTGGTCGATGAAGATCGGCGGTACCCGGATCGCGGAGCCGTCGAACAGGGAGGCGTAGGCGGCTTCCAGCGATTCGGCCCGGGCGACCTTGTCGCGGAAACCGAGAAAGACGCGGTAATTGTCAGCGGCATCCGGATCGGCCAGGGCTTCCAGCCGTTCTTCCGAGACGGCCTGCAACGGGTTCTTCAGCAGCGCGTCATGCATCCGGCGCTCGGCGTCGCAGGATTCGTCGATCGGCGCGAGCTCGGGGCGCATGAGATAGGCGCGCCAGAGATCGGGCGTCGCGGTGAGGCGGTTGTCCGCCGTGCGGCCGGTCAGTGTATAGCCGCTGTCCTTCCAGAAGTCAGGCATGCGGGCTTTATCGCCAGCCTGCGGATCGATGTCCAGCGGCGCTTGCGGCTGGACATGGCCGGGCCGGCAATGCGATATTCCCGGCCATTCTAGCGCAGTTCGATGGAAGACAGATGGCATCTCTCGGGACAATGCTCTACACGCGGTTCAAGGGCGCCCTGAAGGGCGAGGACCAGTTCGGCAACAAGTACTATGTCGAGAAGAACCCGCCCGAAGGCCGTCGCGCAAAGCGCTGGGTCGTTTTCAAGGGGCAGGTCGAGGCATCCAAGGTGCCGGCGGAATGGCATTCCTGGCTGCATTACACGACCGACGAGCCGATCGAGCAGGCGCGCCGCGACTGGCAGCAGCCGCATGCGCCGAACCTGACGGGCACCCCCTATGCCTATCGGCCGCCGGGGTCCGATTACCGCGGCGGGCACCGCGATCATGCGACGGGCGATTACGAAGCCTGGACGCCGAACTGACCGGTCGGAACTGGTTCCCATGCAGCGCTCGGAAACACGGCAGGCCCTGATCGGCGGACTGGTGCTGATCATTGTCGCGCTGTTTTTCGTGCATGCCTATTCGGGTGAGCGCAAGGCAACCGGAACCGCCGACGGATACCTGGTCAGCGCCGTCTTCCCCAGGGTTGACGGTCTGGCGAAGGGGGCGGAAGTCCGACTTGGCGGAATCCGGATCGGCGAGGTGACCGAGATGAAACTGACCGAGAACATGCGGGCAGAGATCGGCATGCGCCTCGACGAGAGCGTCAAAGTTCCGACAGATTCATCGGCTGTCATCCTGTCGAGCGGGCTGGCGGGAGCGAAATATATCGAGCTCGACCCGGGCGGAGAGGAACGGATGCTGGTCGACGGCGGCAAGATCTCCTACACGCAGGGATCGATCATCGTCGAGGAACTGATGGAACTCATCATCGGCCAGATCAAGGCAAAGCAGGCGTCGCAGTCGGCGCAATAGGCGGAGAAGGGCAGGCGATGGGACGAAATCTGATCGAGAGCATCATGGGAGCCGTCGTGCTGGTGGTGGCGGCCCTGTTCATGATCGTCGCCTACAACACGGTCTCCTTCGCGCCGGCCAAGGGCTACGAGCTTACCGCGAACTTCCTCAAGGTCGGCGGCCTGCAGCGGGGGCACGACGTGCGCATTGCCGGGATCAAGGTCGGCACCGTCGTCGACCAGTCGCTGGATCCGGATACCTATGACGCGATCATCCGCATCAACATCAACGATACCGTCCGACTGCCGGTCGATACCGAAGCCTCGATCGCCAGTCTCGGTCTGCGTGGCGGCGCCT
>JAVKCR010000573.1:0-7943 GCA_040222645.1 Rhodospirillales bacterium | reverse complement strand
CGATGATTTCCGCCTGGCTGACGAAATAAAGCCCGCAGGCGAACGACAGCGCCGCCATCAGCCACTCGTACCAGGGGGTGCGGCGCGGGTCCGAATTCGCGCCGGGGGTAATCAGCAGGAAGGTCAGCACCAGCATCATCGCGAGGAACGTGATGGTCAGCGACAGCGCGTCCTCGCGCGAGAAACCCGCGGCCCAGATCACCCAGGCGGTCACGAGACCGGCATAAATCTTGATGGCGAGACCGACCCGTCCGTCGGGCTGACGGCGCAGGCCGGTGTCGAAGGCGAGTGCGATCAGGGACACCGGAAATTCCTCGGGGATAGAAGCCGGGCCGCGGCGGACCACAAGACCGCCACGGCCCGATCCTGAAGGTCAGCGCGTCAGCGCAGACCCTTCGCCTTGTAGACGGCTTCCGCCGCCGGATGGTAGGGCGCAGCGGTCGCCGCGGCCATCAGCTTGGCGTCGAGCGCGGCCATCGCCTTGTGAACGCCGGCCACCTTGTCCGCATTGTCGACCAGCGCGTTGGTCAGGTCGGTGACCATCTTCGGATCGGCATCCTCACGCACGAAGAGCTGGGCCGAGACGGTCAGCGTCATCGTGTCGTTCGGCGCCCAGGCGTAGGAACCGCCGGGGATGGTGTAGGAGCCGATGGACCATTCCTCCATCACCTTGGACGCCGTTTCCTTGCCGGTCGGCAGGAGGACGAGGTCGATCGCCGAGGCGAGCTGGGTGATCGAGCTGTGACCGACGAACAGCGAGTTCAGAATGGCGTCCGCGCGGCGGTCGCGCATCAGTTCGCTCTGTTCCTTGGACGCGGCGTAGGTGACGCTGCCGCCCCAGGCCTTGATGTTGTCCGGCGATGCGCCGGCCGCGTTCAGCATCGAGACCGCGATGTCCGACACGACGTTGCCGCGGCGGTTGACCAGGATGTTGATCGGCAGCTTCTTCGCCGCGATATCCTCGATCGAGGTCAGGCCGTTCTTCTCGGCATAATCCTTCGAGACCAGCAGCTGCATCGGCGCCCAGGTATACATCACCGCAAGCGTGCGCATGGTGCCGACCGGCGCCTTGAAGGGCTCGATGCCCTGCATCGCGGCCTTCACCTCGGCATCGTGGATGATCGCGAGATCGCACTTCTTCTGGTCGAGCTGCACGACGTTGGCAAAGCCGCCGCCGGAGGTCTGGTAGGTCACGGTCGAACCCGGAAAGGCTGCCTTGACCGCGCTGTCGACCCCGGCGCCCAGCAGCGACCAGAGACCGCCCGGGCTCGCGCCGCAGAGCGTCAGGTTGTATTCCGCCTGCGCCGGCTGGACGGCCAGCGCGGTGGAGCCGGCAACAGTCATGCCGATAAGGAACTTGCGTAGTGACAGTTTCATGGTGTCCTCCCAGACCCTTGGATTGAAAGAGCGTCCCCCGCTTTGTGCGGAGATTTTTAGTTAGATGTCTAAGTATCCTAGCCCCGCCGGTAATTTGCGTCAAACCGGTCTTGGGCGGATACCTCGCGTTCCCTGCGACAATTGAATTGTCGTTCTCTCCGTTGCCGCCTGTCCAATGATTCCTTGAATTATCCACGAATCAGAGGCTGTAGGCCTCGAAGGTGGAGGGATGGAACAGTTCGTCGACCGACACCCGGCGCGCCGACAGGCCCTGCCGGTGATGCTGTTCGAGGAAATAATCCAGCACCTCGCGGTTCGGGGCGACGCCGTAGGACCAGAAATCCTTGCCGATCAGGGTCCGGGCGCGCTGCAGGTTGTCCTCGACGAACGGCATCGTGACCTTGGTGGCCGAGGTGTCGTCGAGAGCCTCCTGCGACAGGGCCTTGGCGGCGGAGAATGCCTTGAGCAGCGCCCCCGGCAGCCAGGGATGCTCTTCCGCCAGGCTGCGGCGCAGGCCGAGCAGGTGCATGATCGGGAACAGCTTCGTGCGGCGGTAGTAATCCTCCGCCACGGCGACGGTATCCGGGAACAGCCGGCCGACGCGCGGGTCGCCGTCATTGAAGGCGCGCGGCCAGCGCGGCCCGACGAAGGCGTCGATCTCGCCCGCCGCCAGCATGGCGTTGAGGGTCGCCCCTTCCGGCGCCTGCTCGATCCGGATGTCGGAGGGCAGGTCGATCTTGATCTTCTCCGGGCGCCCGGGCGTATCCATGCCGCCCCGCACCCAGGTGACGTCGGACGGCTTGACGCCGTACTCGTCATCGAGAATCGCGCGGACCCAGACATTGGCGGTGAGCTGGTACTCGGCGATGCCGATGCGCCGGCCCTTCAGGTCGGCCGGCTTCTCGATCCCCTTCTGCGTGTTGATGTAGATCGAGGTATGGCGGAAGGCGCGGGAGAGGTAGACCGGGATGGCGATGTAATGCGGGTCCGGCCGCGTCAGGCTGACGACATAGGACGAGAAGGAAATCTCGGACGCATCGTAGGCATGGTGGCGGAAGGCGCGGAAGAACATCTCCTCCGGCACCTGCAGCATGGTGACCGGGTCGACCCCGTCGATCTGTACCCGCCCGTCATGGATGGCGCGGGTCCGGTCGTAATCGCCCATGGCGATGGAGAGCTTGATCTTCGACATTCCTGTCCCTTTCCTTCCCTATCTGCCGCCGCTGACCGGCACCTGCCGTCGCAGCTTGATGTCCTGTCCCTCTGCCGCCGATGCGATGATGGCATGGCAGACCTCGAGGCTGGCCAGCGCCCATGCCGCATCCTGCGTCGGGGCGCGTCCGAACCGTACCGCATTCACCAGCGCATCCATCACCCCCCGCCGCGGCGCCGCCGAAACGGGCACCGGCAGGAAGCTGCGGTCGCGGTGGGCATAGACATGGATGCCGTCCGGCGTCAGGCGGAGGTCGGCCCGGTCGCAGCTCACGATCAGCGGGCCGAAATGCTCGTTGTGCGCCGGGGCCGGGTCTTCGGCGGCGGCGCCGTAGGTGCGCGTGGTCTTCAGCGCGGCTTCCGCTTCCGGCGACGCGATCCCGTCGAGCGCCCGCCGCGCAGCGCCGTAATTCGCCGGGTCCTTGTCGCGCCCGAGTTCACCGACCCAGCCGCAATATTCGTCGCTGTCGAAATGGGCATAGCCCGAATAGGTCAGCGAGGCGAAGGCGCCGCCGGCGAAGGTCATGTGCGCCGCGTAGGCGCATTCGGTCGGACGCGCCGGGTCCCAGCGGCCGGTCGAGGCGCGTACGCTGTCGGCCATGCCGCCGCCGAGCAGGCGTACGATATCGATCTGGTGTACGCCCTGGCTGAAGATCACGCCGCCGCCTTCCTCGGTCACCAGCTCCTCGGGCCGGCGCGGCCTGTAGAGGAAATCGGTGTAGTTGAAGGCGTGGATCATACGCACCGGCCCGTAACCGCCGCCGGCGATCAGGCGGCGGGCCTCCAGCACCTGCGCATCGAAGGAATGGCTCGGCCCGACGATGACGCAGCGGTCTGCCGCGCGCGCCGCCTCGACGATGGCGATGCCGTCTTCCATGGAAACGCAAAGCGGCTTGTCGAGCAGCACATGCTTGCCGGCGGCGAGCACGGCTTCGACATGCTCGCGATGCATCTGGTGCGGCGTGGCGACATAGACCGCCTCGACCTGCGGATCGGCGGCGAGATCGTTGACGCTCGCATGGGCGCGGCCGCCGAAATCGTCCGTGAAGGTCTTGCGCGAGGTTACCCGCGGCGCGGTGCAGGCGACGAGGCGCACGCGCGCATCGTTGCGGAAGGTGGGCAGCATCAGCATGAAGGCGCGGCCGAGACCGGCGACGCCGAGCCGAACCGGGTCGTCAGATATCGAGGACAAGGTCGCCGCCCGCGGAACGCGACACGCAGATCATGATCTGATCCTCCTTCTCCTCGTCCATCAGCACCATGTCGCGATGATCGGGAGAACCGTCGAGCAGGCCCGTCTTGCAGGTGCCGCAGGTGCCGCTCTCGCAGGAACTCGGAACCTCGATCCCGTTGTCCCTCAAGGTTTCCAGGATGGTGCGGTCCGCCGGTATCTCGATTGTCCGGCCCGAGCGTGCCAGCGTCACCGTGAAAGCGCGGTCCTCGGCGCGCACCTTCTCGACCGGCTGGAAATCCTCGAAATGCACGGCGCTTTCCGGCCAGTGGCCGGTCATGCCGCGCACCTCCTCCATCAGCGCCTTCGGGCCGCAGCAATAGACATGGGTTTTCGACGGGTTCTCCAGCAGGTCCCAGAAATCGAACAGCCGGTCGGGGTCGCCGCCGTCATGATGGATGATGATCTCGCCCGCCAGCTCGCCCGAATTCAGCACGTCGAGAAACGCCGTCTGTTCGGCGGAGCGGGTGCAATAGACCAGCCGGAAGCTCTTGTCCCCGGCCGTCAGATGTCGCGCCATGGCGAGGATCGGGGTGATGCCGATGCCGCCGGCGATCAGCAGGTAGTCCGGCGCCTCGCCGAGCGGGAAGTCGTTGCCGGGCGCATCGACCTTCAGGAGATCGCCGGTCGCGACGTTCTCGACCATCGACCGCGAGCCGCCCCGGCTTTCCGGTTCCAGCTTCACGGCGATCTGGTAGCGGTGACGCTCCGCCGGGTCGTTGCTGAGTGAATAATGCCGCATGGCGCCGGAGGGGGTTTCCACCGGAACATGGCCACCCGCCTCGAACGCCGGCAGGTCCGCGCCCGCGGGATCGACCAGTTCAAACAGCCAGATGCCGTCGGCCAGCTCGCGTTTGTCCGCGACCTTCAGTTCCATCATGCCTGAACGCTTCCGCCTCGACTCGCAATTCGAGCCCCGCATGATCGTTGCATGCGGAGGCTACCTCCCGAAAACATACTAGACGGGCGTCCCGGAACAGACTAGTATTTTCTTAGATATCTAACTAAAAATCTCTGGATCGGAACGGAGGCAAGAATGCTTACACGGGAGGAGAACGACCTGTTGTGCCGCGTCGAGAACGGCGCGCCGATGGGCGAACTGATGAAGCGTCACTGGACGCCGGTCTGCATGTCCGAGGAAGTGGCCGAGCCGGACGGCAAGCCGATCCGTCTGCGCATCCTCGGCGAGGAGCTGGTCGCCTTCCGCGACACCGAGGGCCGGCTGGCCGTCATGGACGGCCACTGCCCGCATCGCGGCGCGCTGCTCTATCTCGGCCGGAACGAGGAATGCGGGCTGCGCTGCCTCTATCACGGCTGGAAGATGGACGTCGACGGCAAGGTCACCGAGATGGCGTCCGAACCCCCGGGCAGCCCCATGCGCGAGAAGGTACAGCACAAGGCGTACCCGGTGCGCGAATGCGGCGGCTTCGTCTGGGCCTATCTCGGCCCGGCCGGGGAAATGCCGGAGTTCCAGCGCCCGCCCTTCGCGCCCAGCGACGACGTGCAGATCTCGATCCTGAAGATATCCATCCCCTGCAACTGGGCGCAGATCGAGGAAGGCCAGATCGATTCCGCGCATTCCTCGTCGCTGCACCACTCGGACATGAAACCGGCCCGGGTCGAGGGCGCCGCCGCCGACGACCAGAGCTGGTACCGCCCGTCGACCGACCGGTCGCCGCGCATGCAGATCGAGCGCACGCCCTACGGCTTCCACTACGCGGCGATCCGGCGGCCGATCAAGAACGCGGCGACGCATGACTACATCCGCGTGACGGAATATGTCGCCCCCTACATTTCGCTGATCCCGCCCAACAACCTCTACAACGTCACCAGCATCAACGTGCCGATGGATGATGTGAACACCATGTTCTACTTCATCGCCTGGGGGAACCCGGAGACCTGCATCAAGACCGACGACTGGCGGAAGTTCTGCCATGCCGAGCCGGGCGTGGACCTCAACGAGGACTGGACCCCGGTGCGCAACCTGGCGAACAACTTCATGCAGGACCGCGAGAAGATGAAGGACGGCAACACGACCGGCATCCTCGGCATTCCGAACCAGGACATCGCGATGTGGGTGGGCATGGGCCCGATCGTCGACCGCTCACGCGACCTGCTCGGCGCCTCCGACATGGCCATCGTCGAGTTCCGCAAGCTCATGGTGGAAGCCGCGGCGACCTTCCGCGACAGCGGCAAGGCGCTCGGCATCGGCCCGGACGTGCCGTCCCAGACGACCATCGCCTCCTTCCAGGAAGTCCTGCCGAAGGAAGTCGACTGGCGCACCAAGGTCTGGCGGGTCGAAGCCGCCGAATAGGGTTCAGTCGAGCGACGATACGCGCGAGCGGGTGGCCGGGACTCCCTGTCCGCCCTCCAGCGCCCGCTGCTCGTCGGCGTCGAGATTCTCGGCCATCGTCAGCAGCGCCTCCCGAAGGGCGGCAACGTCCCGTCCTCTCAGCCCTTCGATGGATAGCGCATTGACCTCCTCGGCAAGCGGCTGAAGCACGTCGCGCACGGCCCAGCCCTGCTCGGTCAGGAAGACGAGGCGCTTCTTGCGGTCGCCCTCGGGATGCCGTCGCACCAAGTAGCCCTGCGTCTCCAGCTTGCGGATGGCGGTGTGCGTCGTCGATTCCATCAGGCCCGCCCGCTCCGCCAGTTCCCGCTGGGTCATCCCGTCATTGTCCCAGAGAATGCGCAGGAACACCCAGCTGCCGAACTGCACGTCATGGTCCGACAGCCTGATCTGCAGCGACCGCGTCAGGCCGCGCGCGACATAGCGCACCAGGTGAGCCAGGCGATCCTCTTCGAGATGTTCCCTGCGGACAAGCATGGGAGGCACGCCGTCACTCTGCGGTTTACCGTCCAATCTCATCTCCCGGTCCTGCGGATGATCTGTCGTGCGGCGGTTGCCGTCCTGCCGGCCATTATGACGCTGCTTGCGAGCGGGACAAGGCGGCGGGGACGTTTCAGCCGAGCAGCAGGAACAGCAGCGGCGCGAGGATCGCCGTCGCCAGGCCGTTCAACCCCATGGCGAGCCCGGCGAAGGCGCCGGCGACCGGGTTGACCTGGAAGGCGCGCGCGGTGCCGATACCGTGGGCGGCGAGACCGGTCGCGAAGCCGCGCGCCCGCCAGTCGGTCACCCGCAGGAGATTGAAGAACGGCGTCACCGCGATCGCCCCGAAGATGCCGGTGAAGATCACCAGCACCGCGGTCAGCGACGGCAGGCCGCCGATCCGTTCCGAGATCCCCATGGCGATCGGCGTCGTCACCGATTTCGGCGCGATCGAGGCGATGGCGCCGTCCGACCCGCCGAGCAGGGTGACGACGGCGACGGCGCTGGCGACCGCCGTGGCCGCCCCGGCAACCAGCGCGCAGAGAATGGGCAGGGCTGTCTTGCGCACTTCCCTCGCGTTCTCGAACAGGGGCACCGCGAGTGCCACCGTCGCCGGGCCGAGCAGGAAATGGACGAATTGCGCGCCGTCGAAATAGGTCTGGTAGCCGGTATCCGTCACCACCAGCAGACCGGCGATCACGGCGACCGCGATCAGCACCGGGTTGAGCGCCGGATGCAGCCCCGCCTTCGCGTAGATGGCGTAACCGCCGAGATAGGCCCAGACCGTCACCGTCAGCCAGAGCAGCGGCGATTGCGAGAGATAGACCCAGACATCGCCGACGCCGGTCATGGGCGGCCCGCCGTCAGCCGGGCGACCAGCAGGAAGACGCCGGCCGTCACCGCCAGCGTCAGCAGGGTCGAGACGACGATGCCGACGGCCAGCGCCGGCAGGTCCCCGCCCAGCCGGTCGACATGGGCGATGAAACCGACACCCGCCGGCACGAACAACAGGGAGAGATGGCGGAGCAGGCCCTGGGCGGTCGAGGAAAGCTCGGTCCCGACCCGGCCCCGGATGAGCAGCACGCCGAGCAGCAGGGCAAGACCGACCACCGGTCCCGGCACCGGCATCCCGGTCAGGCCGACCGCCACCTCGCCCGCGAGCTGGCAGACCAGCAGGATGCCGAACGCGCGGATCATCGCTCGCCGCCCGGGCGGCGGGTGCTCTCGACTGGACCTTTCACGGCCCAGCCCGTTCTCCCACTCACCCATGCAGGAGGGCACGGCACGGCCCGG
>JAVKCR010000572.1:0-5875 GCA_040222645.1 Rhodospirillales bacterium | reverse complement strand
CTGCGACACGGTCATCAGGGCGAAGATGTCCTTCTTCACGGCGGCGAGGTCGAGTTTCTTGAATGCCTCGGCATAGTCGAAGTCCGCACCGAGCGGGTTAACCTTCTCTGAATGCAGGCCCAGGATTTTCAGGTTGAGGCGGTTCGGCCACCAATCCTGGTTGGATTGCTGGGAGACCTTCGTGCGTGCACCGTGGCCGGCGGCGAAGGGGCATTTGGCTATCTCGTTCATCACGTTCTCCTTGGACGTAGGGAATGTTGCGAGAGAAGACTGCATCAATTGCAGGGCGTTATCTAATTCATTACACCTATCATGACGATAGGTCACTGATCCTGTCCCGTATTTGTGCAGGCTAACGGTCTTTACGACTATATACGTCACGGCAGCGCCGACGGTTCGTCAGACGACCTGATTCGCGAGATGGGCCATCACCTCGTTACCCGCAGCCCGGCCGTGGGCGAGGCAGGCGGTCAGCAGATAACCGCCGGTCGGGGCTTCCCAATCGAGCATCTCGCCGGTTGCGAAAACCGCGTCGAGCCCGCGGATCCGGCTCTGTCCCTCTATCGAGGAATAGGCAATACCGCCGGCGCTGGAGATCGCCTCCGCGATCGGCCGGGTTCGCAGCACGGGAACCGGCAGCGCCTTGATGCGGCCGGCGAGACGGGCGGGGTCCGCCAGGTCATCCGGTTCGCTGAACTCGCGCAGCAGCCCTGCCTTGACGCCGGTCAGTCCCGCCATCTTGCGCAGATGGTTGGCGAGCGAGTTCCGCCCGCGCGGCCGGGACAGGGCGGCGGTGAGCTTGTTGAGATTGCGGCCCGGGACGAGATCGAGCGTCAGTACCGCCTTGCCCTTGTTCTCCAGCCAGTCCCTCAGGCCGGCGGAGACGGCGTAGACCCCGCTACCCTCGATGCCTGACGACGTCACGACAAACTCGCCGGGGACGGTCGAATTGCCGACGGTCAGCGTCACGGGTTTGACCGGCTCTCCGGCGAACTTTTCCCGGAAATGGTCGCTCCAGTCGACATCGAAACCGCAATTGGCGGGGCGCAGCGGGGCGGTCTCTACGCCCCTCTCCGCCAACGGGCCGGTCCAGGCGCCGTCGCTGCCGAGCGCGGGCCAGCTTGCCCCTCCGAGCGCGAGAATGGTCGCCGCGGCAGGCGCTGTAACCTCCCCGGCCGGTCCGTCAAACCGCAAGGCGCCGTCGGCCGTCCAGCCGGTCCAGCGATGGCGGGTATGGGTGACGAGCCCGATGCCGCGCAACCGCCGCAGCCAGGCGCGCAGCAAGGGCGCCGCCTTCATTTCCGCCGGAAAGACGCGGCCCGAGGTACCGGTGAAGGTCTCGATGCCAAGCCCCCGCGCCCAGTCCCGGATCGCTTCGTTGCCGAAGGCGCGGAGCGACGGCTCGAGGCGGGAACGCGCCGCGCCGAAACGGGCGACGAGATCGTCCATCGGTTCCGCATGGGTCAGGTTCAGGCCGCTCTTGCCGGCCATCAGGAACTTCCGTCCCAGTGACGGCATGGCGTCGTAGAGATCAACGCGGACACCACGCTCCAGCAGCACTTCCGCCGCCATCAGCCCGGCCGGACCGCCGCCGATGACGACGACAGGGGGGGAAGCATCATTCATTTGGAAAGGCCCTGTTTCACGCCACCACCAGGTCGATGATTGTCGTCTTCTCGAGATCGTCGCCGGAGAACATGCGGATGCCGGCCTCGCGCTTGCCGATATAGCTGATCGCGCCGTCCTCGATGGTCATCGGCAAATCGTGGCCGGGCACCAGGATATTGCCGGGCCGGGCATCCCAGCGCGCGACGATATCCGAGATCGATCGCGTGGAAATTTCGTGGTCGTAGGACATGTCGGCGCGGCGTGACGCAAGCTCGGCGCGGTTCTTGGCGGCGTCCCCGGTGAAGATGACGTCCCGGTCCTCTCCCTCCAGCACGAAGACGAGATGGCCGGGCGTGTGGCCGGGCGCAACATGGGCGGTCAGGCGCGGCGCCAGTTCCTCGCCGTCTGCTGCGCGGTGGAGCGTCGGCCAGCCCGTCAGTTCCTTCATGTAGAGTTCCGCCACCGGGGTCACCCCCCAGGGCACGGTGAGCGACCAGTCGAGTTCCTCGCCGCCGATGACGATGCGCGCATTCGGAAACATTACCCAGTTCACCGCATGGTCGTAATGCGAATGGGTGAGGAAAACGTCGGTCACGTCGGCCGGCGAAAGCCCCCGTTCCTTCAGCGCGTCCTGCAGCAGCTTGCGCATGCCGAAGGCGCCGACATCGATCAGGATCACGCGGTCCTCGCCGGTCAGCAGCACGATGGTGCTCCAGCCGAGCGTGCCGTGGCAGACCGACTTGCCGGGGAAGCCTGTGACGATGATATCCATTTGGTAGCCGCCGGTGGCGAGCTTCATGAAAGGTCTCCTTCCTCAGGCAAGTTTCGTCGCCGAGGTCGCCATCATGGCGATCCCGGCCTTTTCCGCCACCTCTTCGATGGCACGCAGCTCGGCGGCCTTGTAGGGAATGCCCGAACGCCGTCGCGCCACCTCCAGCCTGGCCTCGACCTCGCCCGGCATCAGCACCTCGTCGAAACCGTCGGCGCGCCGCGTGCCGTGGACGCGGCCGACGAGGTCGTCCATGCGGGCGCGGAAGCCTTCTTCGGTCACGAACAGGCCCGGCTTGATGGCGAGGAAGAAGTGGCCGACACCCTGCGGCCTGTCCCAGACGCTGTACTGGTCGTTGACGTCGCCGCCGTAACTGGCGCCGGAGAAGATTCCGCCCATGATGTCCATCAGCATGGCGATGCCCGAACCCTTCGGCCCGCCGATCGGCAAGACCACGCCCTTGAGCGCGGCGCTGGCGTCGGTCGTCGGCTTGCCGTCTGCATCGAGCGCATAGCCGAGCGGGATCGTCTCGCCGAGCCGCTCGGCCTTGCGGATCTTCCCACGAGCGGCCACCGCCGGCGACATGTCGAGAATGAAGGGCGCCTCCTTTCCCGACGGCGCGCCGGCCGCGAACGGGCTGGTGCCAAGCAGTCCGTCGCGCCCGCCCCAGGGCGGCATCGCCTTGGAGGCATTGGTGAACACCATGGCGATGAAGCCCGCCTCGATTGCCTGGATCAGGTAGCTTGCCGCCATGCCGAAATGGTTGCTGTTGTTCGCCGCGACCATGCCGATGCCGTAAGTCCCGGCCATCTCGATCGCGAGGCCCATCGCCCGGCGCCCGACCACGAAACCGAGGCCGTTGCCGCCATCGAGCCGGGCCGCGGCCGGCGTCGCCTGTTCCACCGTCAGCGGCGGATCCGGGTTGACCATGCCGCGCTCCAGCCGCTCGAGATAGACCGGCAGACGCGCGATACCGTGCGTCTCGACGCCCCGGAGATCGGCCTGCACAAGGCATTCGGCAGAGGTCCTGGCATGCTCCGTCGGCACGCCCCGGTTCTCGAACATGGCGGTCGTGAAGTCGATGACCTTGTCGGCGGCGGCGTAGACGATCTCAGACGATCCTGCGGTGCCCGTCATGGTGTCTCCTTATGATCTTTTTGTCCGAACTTTTGTGAGGTAGTTTTAGTGTCCGTTCCCGGAATCGCCACTGGTAATTCATGACTTATCCTCCCCGCGGCGCCTGCGATTGCCATACCCATGTCATCGGTCCCAAATCGCGCTATCCCCTCGTGCCGAAACGCTCCTACACGCCGGTCGATGCGCCGATCGAGATGCTGGCCGCCATGCTCGATCGCTGCGGCATGGACCGTGTCGTGCTCGTGCAGACGAGCATTTTCGGCACCGACAATTCCTGCACGCTGGACGGTCTCGCCTGGATGGGCAAGGACCGGGCGCGTGCTGTCGTTGTGCCGCACTTCGACATCTCCACCGGGGAGATCGATCGCTGGCACGAAGCCGGTGTACGCGGCGCGCGTCTGAACTTCGCATCCATCGGGACACCCTCCGCCGACGAGATCCGGGAGGGCATCCGCCGCATATTGCCGATCTGCGAACGGCATGGCTGGCATCTCCAGTTCCTGCTGCCGCCGGGCGCCTACCCCGCGATCGCCAAAGATCTCAAGGCGCTGCCCATCGACACCGTGATCGACCATTTCGGACTGATCAGACCGCTCGAAACCGACAGCGAAACAGTCGACGCCATTGTCAGGCTGCTGGAAAGCGGCAAGAGCTGGGTCAAGATCTCCGGAACCTATCGGCTCGTACCCGACCGCAAGGATCCGTCCATCGGCGCTTTGGCCCGGCAAATGGCCGCCATCAACCCGGAACGGCTGGTCTTCGCGACCGACTGGCCACATCCGCCGAAGCACAATTCGAGCGGCGATGCCACCGACGAGGAAGCACCCTACCGGGACATCGACACGCCCGATCTCGTGCATGACCTCAGCAACTGGTTCGAGGGCGACGAGGCGATGTGCAAACGTATCCTGGTGGACAACGCGGCCCGGCTCTACGATTTCGGCTGACCGGCGCTCACCAGCGCGACGAGGTGGTCGCTGAAGGCCCGGGTGCCGAGCTTGCCGCCCAGATCAGCGGTGCGCGTCTCCGGCTTCGCGACGGCTGTCTCCAGCGCCTTGTCGATGGCGTCGGCAGCGGCGGCGAAAGCCGTATCGCCGCGGCGCTCGCCGATCCAGCGCAGCAGCATGGCGGCCGAGCCGATCAGCGACGACGGGTTGGCGATATCCCTGCCGGCGATGGTCGGCGCGGAGCCGTGCTGCGCCTGGGCCAGGCCGAATTCATCGCCCGCATTGAGAGAAGCGGCCATGCCGAGACTGCCGGCAATCTCGGTCGCCTGGTCGGAGAGGATATCGCCATACATGTTGGTAGTGACGATCACGTCGTAGGTTTCCGCCTGGCGCACCAGCAACGCCGCCATGGCGTCGATGATCTGCTCTTCGTACTCGACATCCGGGTAGCGCTTGGCGACTTCGCGGGTGCAGGCAAGGAACAGCCCGTCGGACATCCGCAGCACGTTCGCCTTGTGCACCACCGTGACCTTCTTCCGGCGCTGGCGGGCCAGCACGAAAGCCGTCTCGGCAATGCGGATCGATGCCTTGCGGGTGATCTTGCGTACCGCGAGCGCCACGTCCTCGGTCGGCATGAACTCGCCGATGCCGGCGAACATGTTGCGGTCGGCGTAGAAACCTTCGGTGTTCTCGCGCACGACAACCAGGTCGACCGGCTCGCCGCAGCGCGGCGGCAGGCCGGGATAGGATTTCGCAGGCCGGATGTTGGCATAGAGGTCGAGGCGCTTGCGCAATTCGCCGGACGGGTTCAGCCCGCCCTTGTCGCGCGGCGGGTAGTCGTTGTGCGACACCGGGCCGAGAATGATTCCGTCTGCGGCGCGGGCGCGTTCGTAGACCGCATCCGGGAAGGTCGAACCGGCCTTCTCCAGCGCCGTGAAACCGATCTCGCCGGTCTCGTAGGCGAGGTCGAGGCCGTGCCGTGCGGCAACCGCGTCCAGCACCCGGCGGGTCGCCGACGTGATTTCAGGACCGATGCCGTCGCCTTCCAGAACCAGCAGGTGACAGGGTGTTTTGGCCATCTTGTTCTTCTCTCCCTCAGTCGCAGCGCGCGATCATGCCGCCATCGACGACGATTTCCGTTCCGGTGACGAAGCGCGCCTCGTCGGATGCGAGATAGACCGCGGCGTTCGCCGTGTCACGCCCGTCGCCCATGAAGCCGAGCGGGATGCGGGCAACCCGGCTCTTGAGCAGGGTCTCCACGTCGCCGCCGGCGCGCTGGCCGGCAAGCCTGGCCTCGACCATCGGGGTATGTAGCTGGCCCGGAACGATGGTGTTCACCCGGATTCCCTTCGGCGCGTATTCCACCGCGACGACCCGGGAAAGCTGGATGACACCGGCCTTGGTCGCGGCATAG
>JAVKCR010000571.1:0-3581 GCA_040222645.1 Rhodospirillales bacterium | reverse complement strand
CCCCGATGCAGGGATGTTCCGCCCGCCGCCGCCAGCCCATGGAGCCCAGCTCGCGACTGACATTGAGCACCGCGTCGAAGCCGATCAGCATGCCGTCGACCCGGCGCCGGTCATAGCGCGGCAGATCTAGAAAGACGCCGCCGATGGTGGTCATGGTGCCGGACACGCCGATCATCTGCGCCTCGCCGCGCGCGACGACCTCGCTGATGCCGTGCTTCGCGTCGAATGGCGACAGCTTCTCGAGGATCATCTGGCGGATCTCGCAATAGAGGTTTTCCGGCAGATCGCCCGAGCCGTATTTCTCCGACAGGGTGACGACGCCGTGCGGCACCGAGATGGAATCGATCAGTTTCATGCCGCCCCCGGCATCGAGGCGCGCCCAGATCACCTCCGAGGAGCCACCGCCGATATCGAAGATCACCGCGTAGGGCGTGGAATCGTCGAGCAGCGGCGCGCAGCCGAGCATGGCGAGCCGGCCTTCCTCCTCCGGGGTGATGATCTCGAGGAAGATGCCGGTCTTGGACTTCACCTCGAAGACGAAATCGCAGCAGTTGGAGGCCTTGCGGCAGGCATGGGTGGCGACAGCCCGCAATTCCATGTCCTCGCGGCGCCGCCGCAGCTTCGACGAACAGATCCGGAGCGCGCCGATGGTCCGTTCCATCGCCTCGTCGGACAAACGTCCGGAAGATTGCAGCCCTTCGCCGAGGCGCACCACGCGGGAGAAGGAATCGACGATGTCCAGGCCGTTCTCGCCGGGACCGGCGATCAGCATCCGGCAATTGTTGGTGCCGAGATCGATGGCGGCGAAGGCCTTCTCGAAGACGGGACGCTGCGTCGCGCATGGCTGTCGGTGCTCCGCCCGGCCTTCATTGGGCCGGCGATCCATCCCGTCGCTTGCCGCCGGAAGTTCCGCCGGCAGGCCGTCGCTGCGCTCCTGTTCCGTCACCGCCTGTTATCCTTGTTATTGCCTCAAGAGTGCCCGAAGGCCCTTCGGGCTGCAACAACCTGAATTGTCATGTGGGTATCGCGCGTCCCGCTGTCATCCATTCCCGTATGCAGACGGGCGCGGGAATAGCCGGAACGCGCGTTGCCATACGCTGCCCGCGGCCCACATGACAAATTTTTTCTTGATCAACCGGGCAAATGGCCTAGATACGGGGCCTCCCCTGCTGGGGGATAGTTTAGTGGTAAAACTCTCGGCTCTGACCCGTGCATCCCTGGTTCGAATCCAGGTCCCCCAGCCAAATCTCTTTTTTTGAAGTTTTCCCGGAAACCTTCGCGTCTGTAACAGCCGCGAAGCCTGTCGAGCTACATGGCGTCGATCCGGGACTGA
This sequence comes from Rhodospirillales bacterium, assembly GCA_040222645.1. Classification (GTDB taxonomy): domain Bacteria; phylum Pseudomonadota; class Alphaproteobacteria; order Rhodospirillales; family HT1-32; genus HT1-32. Next base: position 2,248 of record JAVKCR010000571.1, on the reverse strand, counting down.
AGACGATCGCAATCCGGTCGGCGGCGCCTGAACGCTTCCTTGTATCCGATAGGTTTGTCTGCATCACGAACCGACAAATCGTCGCGGCCGGCGCCTGTGGACGACCTCTAGTCTTCGGTCGAGTACAGCTTCCATTTCGTGCGGTCGAAATCGACGGCGGGATCGTAGATCCTGGTCGGAAGCTCGAGTTCCTCCGCGGTCAGCAGGCCCATCGCATTGAGCACTTCGAACGCGGCGACGAGGGCGTTCCTCTCTCCGACCGCGAGGTTGACCTGCGCCGTCAGCAATTCCGCTTCCGCATCCAGCAGGTCGATTACCGAACGCCGTCCGACGCCGAGTTCACGGGCGATCCCGTCCCGGGCGGTTTCCGCGGCCCGCGCCGCCTCGGCCAGGGAATCAATCTGGCCGGTGGCGCTGACATGCGTCCGCCAGGCGGTAACCGCATTGCTACGGGCTGTCCGGCGGGCGTCGTCCAGTTCGGTCCGTCGCTGGCCGACCAGGGTGCGGGCGGCCCGAACGCGCGACAGTTCCGCGCCGGACTGGTACAGCGGGATCGTCAGGGTGACCGACGCGCTGACATCGCGCTGGTCGGTGGAGACATCGCCCCCCGCCTCCTTGCTGCGCTGATGTGTCAGGCTGGCGCCCAGCGCAACCGTGGGGAGACGCGAGCGGTTCTCGATGGCGGCGTCATGTTCGGCGAGTTCGACGGCATATTTGGCGATATCCACGGCTGGCTGGAAGGTTTCGGCCATGACCACGGTTTCCTCGAGATCCACCGGCAGATCGCCTGGAACCGCGGGGGCTACGAGCGTGCCCGGCTCGAGTCCCGTCAATTCAAGGTACTGTTCCTCGGAGGTTGCCAGGCTGTTCACCGCGGCAATGACGGTCGCTTCGGCGGCGCTCAGCCTGGCCTGGGCCTGGGACAGGTCGGCGATCGTTCGCTGCTGGAGATCGAACTGCACCAGCGTGCTGTCAAATTGCTGTTCGAGCAGGGTTCTGTTGGCTTCCCTTGCGGCAAGCGTGCGGCGGTCCCGGATGACGTTCATATAGGCCCTGACCACATCCAGCAGGACGCCCTGTTCGGTCAGGCGCAGGGTTTGCTGCTGGGAACGGACCGAGGCGATCGACCTGTCGAGCCGGGCGAAATTGCGACCGCCGTCGAACAGGGTCTGCGAATAGCTCAGGGTATTCTTGTAGGTATCGGTCCGTGAGTTCGAATCGGTTGCCGTGCGGCTGGAACTCAATGCCCGGTCCGCACTCATTGCCGTCGATACGGTGGGCAGCCAGTTCGCCACCGCCTGCGGAAACTGTTCGTTCACCACGAGCAGAGCCTGCCGGGCCGCGAGTATCCTGGGGTTGCTTTCATAGGCGTGGGTGAGAACTTCCGTCAGCGACTGCGCATGAGCCGGTGACGACAATCCGAAACAGATCGTGATGCTGCACAAGATGGCAGTCAGAATGCGGATGTCACTCTCCCAACGCTTCCGGCCCGGACTGCCGATCTGCTCTGCACGGTTCTGGTCTTGCCGATCCGGGCCCGGTTCATTCGCCACAACACTTACAGCAGACCTGATCTCTTACAACATCTATGCTACGAGACCTCGTGCCCAACCGTTCAGCTCTTCGGGATAGTGCAATGACAGCCTTCACAATCAACGGCGATGAAGTCAGCCTGAAACGGGCGCTGGCATGGTCCGCCATCGAGGATGACGAACCGTTCCTCCAGCTGACTGCCGAGCGGGCCGCATTGATCCAGTTCTCGATCGAGTCCGGCATCGAGATCGGCGCCGAAGAGCTGCAGGCAGCGGTCGATGACTTCCGGATAGAGGCCGGTCTTGATTCGGCCGATGAAACCCGGCGCTGGCTCAAGGCCAACCGGATGGACGAAAGAGGACTCGCCGATGCCTGCCGGTTGCGGGTGATCCGGGCGAAACTGCTGTCGGCGATCGATGACGCCGACGTGGCGGCGGTCCATCTCGAACATCGGAATGAATTCGAAACCGCGACCCTCTATTCCATGACCCTCGCCACCCGGAAGGAAGCGGAGCGAATGGCAGATCGTCTGCGGGAAGGCGCCGTCAATTTTCATCTCGCCGCCATGGAACATTCGATCGACGAGCAAACACGGCCGGCCGGAGGATATCTCGGAGACGTCTCCAGGGCGGATTTGCCGGAAGCGGTGGCGATTTCGGTTTTCAGTGTCGATCCGGGGGAAATCGTCGGTCCCCTGAAAACCGGGCCGGCATAC
>JAVKCR010000570.1:0-3472 GCA_040222645.1 Rhodospirillales bacterium | reverse complement strand
CTATGCCTGGGCGGACGCGGAGCCGGTGCTGGCGGGCCGGTCGTTCACCCCGGCGGACTTTGCCGATGCCTCCGCAGACGCGGTGTTCGCCGGGGCGATCTACATGGAGGCGGGCGTCGACGATGCCGATTACAGGTCGGAGACCCGGCATATCGCCGAACGTGTCCGGGACGGGGAATTCCTGGGCCAGATCGCCTCCTGCCGGCCGGAGGAGGGGGGCATCGGCGAGTGGCTCGACGAATGCGCCACCCTCGGCGTCGCCGGCTTCCGGCGTATCCTGCACGTGTCGCCGGACGACCTTTCCGACACGCCGGTCTTCGTCGACAGCCTGCGCGAGATCGGCCGTCGCGGCTTCACCTTCGACCTCTGCCTCCGGGCCAACCAGCACTGGATCGGGGCGGCGCTGCTGCGCGCCTGCCCGGACCAGCAATTCATCCTCGACCATTGCGGCAATCCGGATGTCGCCGGCGACGGCTATGCCGCCTGGTCGCACAGCCTCGCCATGCTGTCGGAATATCCGAACCTCGCGATCAAGCTGTCCGGCATCACCGCCAACGCGCGGCCCGACCAGCAGAATGCCGCCCATCTCGACCCCTTCCTCTACCGGGTGCTGGAGCTGTTCGGCCCCCACCGCGTCTTCTGGGGCAGCGACTGGCCGGTCTGCGATCTCGGCATGGGGGCAGCGCGCTGGATCGCGCTGACGCAGGCGTTTCTCTCGACCCTCTCGGCAGACGAGGCTGCGGCGATTGCGCGGGGGAATGCGCGGGCGATCTACGGGTTGGGGAGAGCTGCCGCAGTTTGAATGGATTTTGGATCAGTGTCGTCCGGTCAGTCACTTGGTAGCAGAGTGGACGCCGAGCGTCTCTTCCCGAACGGGTATTTCGGTTGGGCCCAATACCGGTTCTATAGCCTACCCTCCCAGCCAACTTCCTTGAGCCTTCTCCGGGCGTGGTCGATTGCTCTTGTCGTGAACTTTTCCGGGTACTTCAGAACCAGGTACTCTCCGGTCAATTCGACCAGCCCGGCTTGGACCAGCAGTTGGAATCCTTCGGTCGGCGTGGATGCCACGGCCCAGTCTTCGAGGCATTCCACCACACTCTTGTTGTTCAGTTTCTGTCGGGTACGGGAAGCTTTTATCGTTCGGCCGTTCTTGGCCGTGACCAACTCATCGCATCTTGTGAGCATGGAGTGGAGATCGCTTTCGAGCAGGTCGTTGATGTCCATCCCTTAAGGCTTCCCCGATCATCTGAAGTCCAGCCAGCAAACGTCCTGATCATGCCGACGGAATCCCGTTTAACAGATTTTCCCAAGGCTTCTGTGCCGTAGGGGATGTCGGGGTAACGGATACTAGCGTTACAAGAGACACGCTCTCGGTCAATGCGCTATGGCAGACGGCGCGACGGTTTCATTTTTCGGAGAGCCGCAAGATGTCCCCGGTTTCTCCGCGTGCCAGTCGATCATAGTGGTAGGTGGAAAGGCTGTCACCGGGATGGTCTTCGACGAGTCTGGCAAAGCGTTCGACAGCCTCCGGCAATCCAGCCACCATCGACGAATAGGCGGCCTCGTAGATCTGCCATATTTCGGGCATGACAGCGCCTTCCAGCATCGGTTCATAGGCCAGCAGAGGCTCGGTCTTGCCCTTGAGCACAAGCCGGCCGATCCGCCGTCCGACGAAGCCTGGTGTCATGGCGGCTGTATTTTCGCTGATGCAGACCAGCGTGCCGAACTGCTTGTTGACGCTTTCCAGCCGGGCGGCGGTGTTGATGGCATCACCGTGGGCCGTGAAATCGAACATTACCTCCCCGCCGAAATTGCCAATCACTACCGGCCCGGAATTGACGCCAATGCGGGTTTTACCAAGCGCGATTCCCCGGTCTGCCTGGTCGGCGACATAGCGCTGGGCAAACCGTTGCATGTCACCTGCGCAGGCCACGGCACGTGCTGCATGATCCGGCTGGTCCACCGGGGCGCCAAAGATCACGTGCACCGCATCGCCAACAAACTTGTCTATGGTGCCGCCATGGTCGAAGGCAACGCGGGTCATGCCGTCGAGATAGCCGCTGAGCAGTGGCGGCAGTTCCGCCGGGTCGAGTTTCTCGACGATGGAGGTAAAGCCGGCGAGATCTGTGAAGACGAAGCTCAGGACCTTGCGCTCGCCGCCCAGTTTCAGGCGTCCCGGATCGGCGGCCAGCGCCTCCACCAGGTTCGGGCTGACATAACTGGCAAAGGCCCGGCGAATCCACCCTGCGCGCCGCTCGGCAAGCCATCTCTGGCTGACGGTGGCCGTGAGGAAGACCACGACAACCGTGAACAGCGGCATGACCGGGTCGAGCAGCAATGCAAACCGGTAGTACGCCGTCAGCCAGCCGGCGAACATGGCGAAAGCGGCAGCGGCGCCGGCAATCGCGGCCCAGCCTGCACCCGCCTTGGTACAGAGTAAAAGGACAAGCGATCCGGCCACCAGTGCTGCAACCAGTTCCACGCCCGGCGCCCAATCCGGCCGACCAGGAAAATACCCTGATAGCAATTGTTCAATGGCTTCCGTCTGAAGTTCGGCGGCCGTCAGGCTGGCGCCGACGGGGGTGGTGAACCGGTCGGCGATGCCGCTTGCCGTGACCCCCAGGACGGCGATCCGGCCCTCCAGCCTTTCCGGTACAACATGTCCGGCGACAAGGTCGGCGAAAGATATCCGGTCGATCTTGCCGATGCCGGGCGGAACGGATCGCAATCGCCCTGAACGGTCGGTGGGGATCTCGATGGCGCCGACTTTCACAGCAACGATCCCCTGATTGCCGAAGGCGCCTTCACCGCTGGCACCGGTCGATTTGACGACAATGGCCGACGCGTCCTGTATCACCCGAAGGACCTCGGTTCCGAAGGCCGGTACAAGGGCCTTTCCGGCAACGAAAAGGGTTGGAAGATAGCGGATGACGCCATCGGTATCCGGCGCGGCGTTTATCACGCCAAGACCTGCATAGGCCTGTTCAACCGGCAGAATATTGGCGACCGCGCCGCCGGGCGAGGGAAGATAGGCACTCGGGTCGTCGCCCGTCTCGGCAAAGCCGGCCCTGACGGACGGTTGGTCGTTGCGGCCCGGCAGCAGCAACAGCGGTCCGATGGCAAGGCTGCCGGACAGGGCATCGGCCAGTTGGATATCGGTATCGGGCAGCCCCAAAATTTCCGGGATCGCCGCGAGTTCGGGCCATCGCCTGGCCAGTTCAGCCGGCGACTGGCGGTCCGGCTCGGTGGTCAGAATGGTTACGGCAACGGCGCCGCCGGCTTCGGATATTCTGGTGATTCCGTTGGCAAGCAGGTCTCGCGGCAACGGCCATTGACCGTACTCGGCCAGCGTCCTGTCATCGATCTCCACCAGCGTCACCGGTGCATCCGACAAGGGCCGGGGGTCCAACCGCATGACCAGATCGGCGCTGCGTTCCCGCAGCAGGGCCATCTCGTCTGACCCGACGATCAT
>JAVKCR010000569.1:0-3663 GCA_040222645.1 Rhodospirillales bacterium | reverse complement strand
TCCCCCGCAAGCGGGGGAGGCGAACACAACCCTCGCTTCCCCCTCCGGGGGACGTGCCCCGCAGGGGCGAAGGGGGAGCAATTGAACTCGGAAACTGCCTACTCAGCCACCGCCCGCAGCCAGATCTTCTCGTCCATCTCGGGCTCGGCCTTCGCCGCCACGCTCATGCCGACATAGCCGTCCCGGGTCTGCGGAGTCTTCATGCCGAGCAGCGCACCGGCGACCTGGGTGCGGAGCACCTGGGCGGTGCCGCCACCGATGGTGAACATGCGCACGTCGCGGTACATCCGCTCCAGCGGTTCGAGATCCCCGTAGCCGCGGGCGCCGAACATCTGCAGCGAATCGCTGACCACCTTGATCGCCGCTTCCGAAGCGAACAGCTTGGCGCGGGCGGCGAGCACCCGGTCGGGAAACTGGCTGCCGTTCGGGCCCCGTGACTTTGCCGCCTCGTGCAGCATCAGGCGCGAGGCGTGGACGGCGGTGTCCATGTCGGCCAGCATCCATTGCAGCCCCTGGAACTCGGCGATCGGGCGGCCGAACTGTTTGCGCTCCAGCACGTAGCGGCGGGCATGTTCCAGCGCACCGGCGGCGACGCCCATGGCGATGGTTCCGGCGCCGACCCGCTGACTGTTATAGGCGTTCATCAGGTCGGCGAAGCCGCGCTTGAAGCCCGACGGCGGGACCAGCGCCATCGATGCTTCGATGGCCACATCGGTGAAGGAGAGTTCAGCCTCGGGCATGCCGCAGAGGCCCATGGTGCGTTCCCGGCGCACCACCTCGAACCCGGCGGGCTCGATCCCGGCCTCCGGGTCGCGATGCAGGATGAAGGCGCCGATGCCCAGTTCCGCGCCATCTTCGTCGAATACCCGGGCGAAGACCAGGTGGAGCTTCGAGACGCCGCCGCCGGTGATCCAGTGCTTGCGGCCATTCAGGATGTAGTGATCGCCGTGCCGGATCGCGGTGGTGCGCATCTCGGTCGCGGCGGACCCGGCATCCGGCTCGGTGATGCAGATCGCGGGCTTGTCGCCGGCCAGCACGATGGGGGCGCAGAAGCGTTTCTGTTCCTCGGTGCCGTAGGCCATGACGGCGCTGATGCCGCCCATGTTGGCCTCGACCAGGATACGCGCCGACAGCGTGCAGGCCTTGGCCAGTTCCTCGATCGCCAGCACGACATCGTGGAAGCTGGCGCCGCGGCCGCCATATTCGACCGGGATGGTCATCCCCATCAGGCGGGCATCGGCCATGTCACGGACGTTTTCCCAGCAATAGTCGCGGCTCTGGTCCCAATGCGCGGCGCGCGGTGCGAAGGCTTTCGCCAGCTCGCGGGCGGTTTCCTGAATGCCGTTCTTCATGTCTTGCGATCCTTCTTCCCCGACCGGTTCAAGGTACAGGTTGAGGACTTCACGGCAATCGAATAAAAATGGATATCAAATCAAAGGAAAATTGATTTATGCAGACCCGCGCGCTCCGCACCCTGGCCCTGATCTCGCAGGTCGGCTCCTTCGCCAGTGCCGCGGGCCAGCTCAACATGACGCTGTCGGCAGTCTCCATGCAGATGAAGATGCTGGAACAGGAACTTGACGCCGCCCTGTTCGACCGCTCGTTCCGGCCGCCGCGCCTGACCCCGCTCGGCCGCATCGTGGCGGCACAGGCCGCGGCGATGGTGGAGCAGGAGGAGGCGATGCAGGCGATCTGCCGGCCGGGTCACGACCTGCGCGGGCGTTTCCGCATCGGCTTCGTGGCGACCGCCAGCGTCCGGCTGCTGCCGCAGTTCCTGCTCAGCGCGCGCGATGAGGCGCCGGCCGCGGGGTTCGATATCGAGACCGGGCTGTCGGAGCATCTCGAGCAGCGCCTGCTGGCTGGCCGGCTCGACATCGCGGTAGTCACCGCGTCGGCCAATCCCGATCCGACGCTCGACTACTTGACGCTGCGGCGCGAGGAACTGGTGTTCGCCGCGCCCGCCGGACTTCGCCGCCTCGACCCGGCGGCGCTCGCGCGCAGCATGCCGTTCCTGCAATTCATGCCGGGCACCGGTATCGGCAAGCTGATCGCCTCGCATATTGCCGCCCGGCTGACGGAACCGCCGCGCCAGACCATCGTGCTCGATTCCATCGAGGCGATCGTCGAATGCGTCAAGGCGGGGGTCGGGTTCACCCTGTTGCCGCGCCCGGACGTGGAGCGCTATGCCGACGACCGCATCCTGTCCAGCCCGACCGGGCGGCAGCCGCTGGTCCGCGAACTGGCGCTGGCAACGCAGAAGGGCAGCCCGGCATACCGGCTCCGGCACCTGTTCGCGGCGCTGTTCCCGGCTGACGGCCACGCCGCTGTCACGCCCTGTTGAGCGTGAGTTGAATTTCCCTTTGCCCGGATAGGTCTATTTCTGGGGCTCGTTTTCATCACCGGAGGCGCCATGCGCCGCTATTCGAGGATCGGGCTTGCGGCCCTGCTGGTCGCCTGCCTCGCCGGTTTCGGCAGTGCCGAGCGCCTGTTCGCGCCGGGCGCCGAGTTGTGGGAGCAATGGACGGCACATTCGCCGGACGATCTCCGCACCATCGACCATGCATCCTGGGACCGGCTGCTCAAGACCTACGTCACGGACAAACCGGAGGGCGCCAACCGGGTCGCTTACGCGATGGTGACGCCGGAAGACCGAAAGGCGCTGGATGCCTATGTCGGCGCTCTGGCCGCGGTGAACATTTCCGGCCATGCCCGGCATGAACAGCTCGCCTACTGGATCAATCTCTACAACGCGCTCACCGTGCAGGTGGTGCTGGCGCATTACCCGGTGGCGTCGATCCGGGACATCGACATCTCGCCCGGCCTGTTCGCCGACGGGCCATGGGGGGCGAAGCTGGTCTCCGTCGAGGGTGTGGCGCTGTCGCTGAATGATATCGAACACCGCATCCTGCGGCCGATATGGCGCGATCCGCGCATCCATTACGGCGTCAATTGCGCTTCCGTCGGTTGTCCGGACCTCCGGCCGGAAGCGTTCATCGGCGCCCGCGTCGAACAACAGCTCACGGAGGCTGCAAGAGCCTATGTCAACGATCCGCGCGGGGTTTCCATCGAGGGCGGCAACGTGACCGTCTCGAAGATCTACGACTGGTTCATAGAGGATTTCGGCGGCGACGAGGACGGTGTCATCGACCACCTCCTCGATTTCGCGAAACCGGCACTGGCTTTGGACCTGCGCCGCATCGGCCGGCTCTATGACACGGCCTACGACTGGTCGCTGAACGACGCGGGAAAGTGATGCGGGTTCCAGTCGCAGCACTCGTCATTCTGCTTTTCCCGGCAAGTCCTTTGCCGGCAGCGGCGAGCAACTTGTTGTCGGCGGGCGAAGAATGGACATTGCTGTCGGTGCCGGGAAGACCCGTGGCCGAGATCGTGATATCGGACGGCCGGGCAGACATCGCGACGAAGGACGCCGTCCGTTTCGCCTACCGCCCGGTTGAGCGGAATGCGGCGGAGCTTGCCTGGCGCTGGCGTGTGCGGGGAGATTTTACCGCATCTGACATGACCGAGTCCGGGCGCGACGACCGACCGCTCGCCATCCATCTCTGGCTCGACAGCCCGGCTGCTGATGACGTGCTTTTCGGAACGCTGGCCCGCCTGATCGGATTCCCGAGGGTGACCCATGTTCTCACCTATGCCTGGGGCGGG
>JAVKCR010000568.1:0-3023 GCA_040222645.1 Rhodospirillales bacterium | reverse complement strand
TGATGAACCGCTACCGCGCGGCTTCGCGATCGGGAAAGGCGCTTCTCGCCCGCCTGACGGAGACCGGGCGCGACCCCGTCGCGCGGATCGCCGACCGGGCGACCTACCAGGACCTCGCCGGCACGGGTCTCGGCATTTTCGAACTGGGCGGCGCGCGGAACCGGCAGATCACGGATGAATGGAAGCCGCTGATCCGCTTCATCGAAGGCTTCGCCGAGGACTGAAGCCACCGGTCAGACGAGACTTCTCGGGCGAATGAAGTCGGTCAGTATGGCGCCGCCGCGATCGAGGTTTCGCCAAGCGCCCGCGAAACTGAGCACGGCCAGCCCGCCGGTCGGGTACTTCCCCCGCAACGCATCGAGATCACCCTCGTTTCCGGAACCGGCAAGCGTCAGTGCAAGCTGCTGCATGTCCGGGTTATGCGCGACCAGGAGACAGGACGTAATGTCCGGCTCGACCTGCCGCAGCCGGTTCAGCAGGACCGCCGCGCCGCAGAGATAGAGTCCTTCCTCGAGCGAGGCTTCCGGCGGCCGCTTGAGGCAGGCCGAAACGAGTTGCCAGGTTTCCCGTGCCCGCACTGCCGTCGACACCAGCGCATGATCGATGCGGCAATCGTGGTCGCGCAGCCAGTTCCCGATGGCCGGGGCCGCCTTTCGTCCCCTGTCGTTGAGTGGGCGGTCGTGATCGCCGATCGACGCATCGTTCCAGGAGGATTTCGCATGGCGCAGCAGGTAAAGCACAGGCACGTTGCAATTCACTCCGTGTCGTCGGTCAGGCAGCGCCATTGCGGCAGCTTGACGATCGCCGTTGTGCCCACACCGGTCCGGCTGCGCAATTCCAGGCTGCCGCCATGCAGTTCCGCCAGGTTTCGCGACAGCGGCAGGCCCAGACCGACGCCGTCATAATTGCGCGTGAAGGAGCCGTCGACCTGGCCGAAAACCTTCATGACCTGGTCGAACTGGTCCTCCGGTATCCCGATGCCGGAATCCGTCACCATGAAGGTGAGACCACTGCCGGGATCGTACTCGCAGCTGAACGAGATCACGCCCCCCGGGTCGGTGAACTTCACCGCATTGCCGATCAGGTTGACGAATATCTGTTTCAGGCGTCTTTCATCCGCGCGGATGTTCGGAAAACTACCGTCCGCCTCAAGCGAGAATGTCAGTTGCCGGTCGGTGATCCGGCGGCTCATCAGGCGCGCCGCCGCATTCATCGCCGTGACCGGGCTGAAGACGGACTCGATGATCGGCATCTCGCCGGCCTCGATACGGCTGACATCGAGGATGTCGTTGATCAGTTCGAGGAGATGCCGCGCCGATTCGCAGACATGGCCGGCATATTCCGAGTACCGCGCGCCATTGTCTCCGAACATGCGGTCGCGGATGGTTTCCGAGAAGCCGATGATCGAGTTGAGCGGGGTGCGCAGTTCGTGGCTCATGTTGGCGAGAAACTCGATCTTGGCCCGGTTGGCATATTCCGCCCGGTCGAGCGCCGCGCGCAGTTCCTGTTCAGCCTCAAGGAGTTCCGTGACATCGCTGATCGATCCGATCATCGACATCGCCACACCATCCTTGTTCCGGATGGCGACACCCCGGTTCTGGATGTGCCGGATCTGGCCATCGCCGCGCCGGACCCGGAACTCGCACCGGTAGGTATCGGTCGCACCGCTGATGCATTGCTGGAGCGACTCGCGGTGGGCCGGCAGGTCTTCGGGCAGGATGACCTGGATCAGGTCGTTCACGGAGATCTTCCCGTCATCCGAGGCCATGCCGAGAAGTTCGAAAAGCCGAGGGGTGCCAATACAGACATCGCTCTCGATATCCCATTCCCAGACCCCGTCCCGCGTCGCCTGGTAGGACATGGCGTAGCGGCGTTCGCTCGCCACCAGCGCCGCCTCCGTCTCCTTCAGGCGCGACACGTCGAGCGCCTGGCCGACAAAGCGCTTCGCCCTGCCGGTCGTCTCGTCCATCACCGCCTGTCCGCGGAACTCGATCCAGCGCCAGGTGCCGTCATCGGCACAAAGCCGGGTGGTGCTCTGGAAATGCGACGTCGTTCCCTTGAAATGCGCGATCAGTTTCTCGCGGTGGGCCTCCACATCCTCCGCATGCATCCGTTCCAGGATATCGAGCTGCGCCAGGCCGTCGTCGTCGAGCTGCAACAATTCCTTCCACGCGCCTGCGAACCATATCTGTCCGGTCTCCACATCCCAGTCCCAGAGTGCCGAGCCGCTGCCGGAGATGATGAAATCCTTCCGGGCCCGGGATTCAGCCAGGCGATATTGCAGCCCGTCGAAATCCGTCGCGTCGGACGCCGTACCCCGGTAGCCGAGGAACGTGCCGTCTGTGCCGTAATAGGGCAGGCCGTTGATCCGGAATATCCGCCGTTCGCCGGAGCGCAGGACGCTGGAATACCGGAAATCGCGCAGCGGTTCGCGGGCCGCGATGATTTCGTCGTAACGGCCCCATTTCTCGGCTTCGTTCTCGATCTCCGCCTGGTCGACCAGATCCTTCCTCCGTTGTCCGATCAGTTCGGTAACGGGTACGCCCAGGGACAGCACCGACCGCGAGCCGAGCCACGTGAAACGGTCGGATACATCGGTTTCCCACATCCAGTCATTGGCAGCGCCGGCGAAAATACCGCTGTCGTCCACCGAGAGGAACAACCGCTCCCCGGCCGCCTGGCGCAGGCGCTCGACGACCCGCGCCACCGCGACGTCGAACACGGCAAGCTGGATGTCGGAGCACTCGATGACATCGGCCGACATCACCCAGCAGAACATCCCGGATTTCCCGTCCCGTTCGGTTACCCGCCGGACAACCAGTCCCCTGGCTGAGAAATCCTCGAGCAGCCTGCTGTCGGGAAACGTCTCCCGCACACCGTCTGCGTAGGTCAGCCGGTCCTCTCCGTCACCGCCGAAGACCAGGTCCAGCAGGCTCTCACCGAAGGAATCGAGACCAACAAGCGATGCCTTGTCGCCGTCATAGAACTGCACCCATTGATTGGACGAACGCTCGCCGGGCATC
>JAVKCR010000567.1:0-12072 GCA_040222645.1 Rhodospirillales bacterium | reverse complement strand
GCGGCTCGGGAAGGCCCCTACCGCTGCGTCAGCTTGAGCTCGATGCGGCGGTTGCGGCGGTAGGCGATCTCGTCGTCGGCGGTGTCGATGGGCTGGAACTGGCCGAAGCCGGTGGCCGCCAGGTGGCCGGCGGGCACGCCCTGTTCCACGAGATGCTTCACCACCGAGACGGCGCGCGCGGTCGAGAGTTCCCAGTTCGAGGGGTAGCGCGGGGTGGCGATCGGCACCCGGTCGGTATGGCCGTCGACGCGCAGGATCCAGTCCAGGTCCTGCGGGATCCGGGCCGAGATTTCCAGCAGCGTCTCGGCGAAGGCGGCGAGTTGCACCTTGCCCTCGAGCCCGAGTTCGGCGGAGCCGGTCTCGAACAGCACTTCCGACTGGAAGACGAAACGGTCGCCGGCGATGCGGATGCCGCGCTGGCCGCCCAGTACCTCGCGCAGCCGGCCGAAGAATTCGGAGCGGTAGCGGCTCAGTTCCTCGACCTTGGAGGCCAGCGCCCGGTTGAGACGTTCGCCGAGCGAGGCGATCTCGACCTTCTGCTCCTCCGACAGCCGTTCCGAGGCTTCCAGCGTCAGGTTGAGCTGGGCCAGTTCGCGGCGCATGGCGGCAAGCTGCTGGTTGAGCAGCGCCACCTGCGCCCTCGCGCTTTCGGAGAGTTCCTGCTCCGCGAGCAGGCGCGCCTCGGCGTCGGACTTGCCGCGGCGCTCGGTCTCGATCATGTCGGCCATATCGCCGATCTGGGTCTGCAGGTCGGCGCGCAAGGCCTCCAGCAGGGTGACCTGGTTCTGCAGCTTCACGATGTCCGCGAGCTTGAGTTCGATGGTCTCCCTGTCGGCGGAGATGGTCTGCCGCGCCTCCTCCAGCGCCTTCTCGAGACGCTCGCGCTCCTGCCGGGCGGCAAGGGCGGCGGCGGTCATCTCGTCACGGAGCTTCTCCTGGGCGTCCTTTTCCTCGGCAAGGGCGGCTTCCAGTCGGGTGCGCTCGCTCTCGGTCAGCTCGGCCTTCTCGGTGAGCGCGGCGAGCGCCAGCGCCTGCTGGCGGAGTTCCTCCTCGGACGCCCGGAGCCGGTCGGTCAGACCCGCGGTCTCCGCGCGGGATTCCTGCAGCTGGGTCGCCAGCCGGGTCGCCTCGGCGCGGGCGGCTTCCGCCCGTTGGGCCATGGCGGTCAGGTCTTCCGACAGCCGGTCACGCTCGGCGGTGACGCTGTCGATCAGGCCCGCGAGCGAATTGATCTGCACCCGCAGATCGTCGCGGTCCGCGGTCATGTTCTCGAGGCTCTGCGACAGGCTGGCGACATCGCTGCGCAAAGATTCGCTGGTGCCGCGCTCGATCGAGAGCAGGTCGGCCAGTTCGGCAATCTCGGAATTGAGCTGCTTCAGCGCCTCGTCACGGCCGGAAAGCTGGAAGCCGAGGAAGACCTGCGCGATGACGAAGATCATCAGCAGGAAGATGATGACCATCAGCAACGTCGCCAGCGCGTCGACGAAGCCGGGCCAGGTCAGGTCCCGGTTGCGGCTGCCGCGTCGGAGAGAATATCCGGCCATGGACTGCGCGCTCCCCGCCTAGTCGCCGGACCGGGAGTGCTGCTGGTGCTCGGCGATCGCGGCCATGGTGCGGGCCAGCAGCTTGATCTCGCTGCGCAGCTCGCTGATCGTGCGTTCGCGCCCGGTGGCGCTTTCCTCGACCAGGCGGGCCATGTGGGTATCGAGATTGCGGATATGCGACCTGGTGCGGTCGTCCATGCCGCCGCCCATGGTGCTGCCCTCGGCGATATCGCCGAGTACGTTACGGATTTCCTTCTGGCTCTCGGCCAGGCGCATCAGCACGCTCTGTTCGGCGCGCATCTGGTCGGTCAGCGAGTTCACGGATTCCGTCAGCGCCATGATGTTGACGTTGCCGGTCATCCGGCTCTCCTCCGAGAGCTCGATCGAGCGGCGCAGATGTTCCATGTTGTCGGCCATCTGTTCCATCAGCGCCTGCATGTAGGCCGGCACGTTGGAGACGGTCTCGCCCTCGCCGGCGGGGAAGCCGCCGCTGCCGAGGCGGGTGACGGTGGACAGCCATTCCTCGAGGTCGTTGTAGAAGCGGTTCTGCGCCTGCCCCGCCTGCAGATCGAGAAAGCCGAGCACCAGCGAGCCGGCGAGACCGAACAGCGAGGAGGAGAACGCCGTGCCCATGCCGGAGAGCGGCGCGTTCATGCCGCGCTTGAGGTCGTCGAAGAAGACCGCCACGTCGCCGCCGCCGACGCTCAGGTTGCTGATCACGTCGGAGACCGAACCGACGGTGCCGAGCAGGCCCCAGAAGGTGCCGAGCAGGCCGAGGAAGACCAGCAGGCCGATGGCGTAGCGCGACAGTTCCCGGCTTTCCTCGAGACGCGACGCGATGGAATCGAGGATCGAGCGCATAGCGGGCGCCGACAGGCTGATCCGCCCGCCGCGGCGCTCGCCGAGCATCGAGGCCATCGGGCTCAGCAGTTTCGGCTGGCGCACGCCGGTGCCGTCGCCCGAGCGGTAATCCTCGATCCAGGTGACTTCCGGGTTGAGCCGCAGGACCTGGCGGAAATTGTTCAGGATGCCGATCACCAGCACCGCCAGGATGACGCCGTGGAGCACCCGGTGGGCTGCGAACGCCTCCTGCAGCTGCGGCAGCAGGACGATCACCAGCGCGATTTCCAGCGCGATGAACAGGGCCATGTTCAGGAGGTACCGGATCGGACGGGTCATGGCGCGCTCTTCTTGTTGTTCTCAGTGAGCCAGGGTCAGAGTCGGAAAGTTGGCCGCCACAGGGTCAGCGCCGGGTGATGGCGACGTCGACGCGGTCCGGGTTGCCGTCCGGCACCTTGTTACCGAGCGCGCGGACGTCGATGCGCGCGGCGCGGACCCCCTTGTCGATCAGCACCTTGCGGACGTTCAGCGCGCGGCGGAGCGAGATTCGCCGCGCCGTGCTCGACGGGCCGCCATCGGCGCTGGCATAGGCCAGCAGCTGGATGCGGATCTCCTCGTCGGCGACGGCGGCCTCGGCGATCTTCTCGACCGCGGCGGTCCCTTCGGGCGGCAGCCGCACTTCGCCCGGCGTGAACATGAGCGTCGATGAATCGCCGACTTCGAGCGACGGTCCCGGTTCCGCCCTGGCTTCCTGGGTCGGCGCGGGCGGCGACGGCGCCGGCGGCGCCGGGGCTGCAGCCGGGGCCGGTGCGGGGGGCGCCGGCGGTTTCGGCGGGGTCGGCGGCGTCTGGACGGGTGCGGGCGCCGGAGCCGGTTCGGGTTTCGGTGCCGGCGCAACCGCGGCAACGTCCTGCTTCGGTTCCGGCGCTGCGGCCGGGGCTTCCGGCTTCGGCGGGGACGGCGGGGTCGGCCGGTTCACCTCGATCTTCGGTTCGGCCTTGGCCACTTCGGTTTCCGGCGGGGCCGACGGGGTCTTGCGCACCGCCGTCTTCGGCGCGGCGACGGGTGGCGGCGCTTCGGTCGCCTGTCCGCCCAGCAGGGCGGCGGCTTCCGGCGTCAGCGCACTGCCGCCTCCGAACGGCGTCGCCGCCGACGTGGAAGGCGCCGAATAGGCCGAACTGCCGCCGATCACCGTGGTGTCGCCGAAAATGTCGTCGGCGAGAAACTGCGACCGCGGCGCCTGGCCGTTCGGCATGACAAGGTTGGTGTCGCCGGGCGCATAGCTTCCATAGGGGTAGCCGCCGGCGCCGGTGGACGGTCCGCCGGGCAATCCGATGACGCTGTAATCGACGATGACGGAGGAGTTGCCTTGCCCGCCGACCACGACCTGCGCCATGGCAGGCGCGGTCCATCCGGCGGCGGTGGCGAGTGCGATGGTCAGAATTTTGCGGCGCATTGCGTCAATGATCTCCCGATACGGCGCCGTCGCGATTTTCCCCCGCCACGTCGGCGCCTGCCTGCTGCGCATATGATCGAAAGTGAAGATAACCAAGGCCGTTGAGGGCCACAACCGCTTTGCCGGTCAGGTCGTCTTCGGCTCGCGAACGGCATTGCGCAGAAGGCGTTTCAGCTTGCCGTGAATCCGGTCGTTGGCGGCCAGGATCGAGCGGCCGTAAATGATGTTCTCGCCACCACCGACCTCGCTCACATAGCCGCCCGCTTCCTTCACGAGGATGATCCCGGCGGAGATATCCCAGGCATTGATCCCGCTTTCCCAGTAGCCTTCAACCTTGCCCGCGGCGACGTAGGCCATGTCGAGCGCGGCCGAGCCCATGCGGCGGATTCCCGAGGATTCCTGCATGACTGCGGCCATCTGCTTGAGGAAGACCGGGTGGTCGCCGTTCTCCTGCCAGGGTATGCCCGTGGCGAACAGCGACTGTTTCAGCTCATGCCGGGCGGAGACGCGCAGGCGCTGGTTGTTGCAGAATGCGCCCTCGCCCTTCTCGGCCCAGAACATCTGGTCGCCGACCGGCTGGTAGACGATGCCCGCGACGATCTCGCCTTCCTTCTCCAGCGCGATCGAGATCGACCAGTTGGGGATGCCGTGCAGGAAGTTCGTCGTGCCGTCGAGCGGGTCGACGATCCATTTATGAGACGAATCGGCGCCCTCTTCCGCACCCGATTCCTCCATCAGGAAGCCGAAATCGGGGCGCGCCTTCTTCAGTTCCGCCTTCAGCGTCTTCTCGGCGCGGTAATCGGCGGAGGAGACGAAATCGCCCGGCCCCTTCATCGAGACCTGCAGCAGTTCGACTTCCCCGAAATCGCGGATGAGCCGACGGCCCGCCTTGTCGGCGGCGTTGGCCATGACGTTGATCAGCGCACTGCGTCGGCTCATATGGCGGTCA
Organism: Rhodospirillales bacterium; assembly: GCA_040222645.1. Taxonomy (GTDB): domain Bacteria; phylum Pseudomonadota; class Alphaproteobacteria; order Rhodospirillales; family HT1-32; genus HT1-32. Next base: position 7,283 of record JAVKCR010000567.1, on the reverse strand, counting down.
ATCCTTCGCGCGTTCGACGTAGGTGCGCTCGGCAATGTTCACCACCACGCGGGTACCGGCCTCGACATGCGGCGGCACGAGGATGCGCACACCGTTCTCCAGCAGGGCCGGCTTGTAGGAGGAAGAGGCCGTCTGGCCCTTCACCACGGCATCGGCCTCGGTGATCTCGAGCACGGTGGTTTCCGGCAGCTGCACGCCGATCGGGCTGTCCTCGAAGCTTTCCACGACGACCGTCATGCCGTCTTTCAGGAACGGAAGCTGGTCCTCGCCGATCTGTTCGCCGGTCAGGTTGATCTGCTCGTAGGTCTCGACATCCATGAAGGTGTACATGTCGCCGTCGGCGAACAGGAACTGGTAGTCGGTCTGTTCGAGGCGCACGCGCTCCACCGCTTCTGCCGAGCGGAAACGCTCGTTGAGCTTGGTGCCGCTGCGGACATCCTTGAGTTCGACCTGGTTGTAGGCCCCGCCCTTGCCGGGCTGGGTTGCGAAGCACTTGACGGCGCGCCAGAGGCGGCCCTGATGTTCGATCACCATTCCGGGGCGGATGGCGTTGCCGTTGATCTTCATGTCGCGTTGTCCCGCTCGAAGTATGTCGTTGGAAACCTGTCCGAAGGTGCGGCGTTATACCGGCGCGAGGCCCCGGACGCAATCCGCACGCGCCCCTGCTCAGGCCGCGTCCCAGACCCCGCTCACCACGGCGACGAAATCGGCGCCGGCATCGGCCAGCGTCCGCGCGTTCTCCGCCGTCACGCCGCCGATGGCGACGCAGGGCACGTTGGTCGTCTCCGACCAGATCTCGAGGATCTCGATATCGACAAGCTCGGTCACATGCGGCTTGGTCGGGCTCGGGAAGAACGGGCCGAAGCTGACATAGTCGGCGCCATCTTCCGCCGCCTGCATCGCCGCATGGCGCGACGCGCCGCAGGAAACGCCGACGGAACGGTCGGGACCGACAATGGCACGGGCGGCCAATGCCGTCAGCTTGCCCTCGCCCACATGTACCCCGTCGCAATCAAGTTCGGCGGCGAGCGCCGCCTGTTCCGACAGCAGGAAGGCGATATCGCGGTCCTGCGCCAGCGGCCGCAGACGCTCGACCGCCGTCCGCCAGGCGGCCTCGTCCGCATCGGGCAGGCGGAGCTGCACGCAGGCCGGCTTCAGCCGGTCGAGCGCGGCCTCGAACCGCGGCGCGAACGCATCGAGGTCGAAGGACGGCGGGGTGACGATATAGAGCTGGCAGGTCTTGCCGAGATCGAACAAGGGCGGGTGGCTCCGGACAAGGTTGATGGCACCGGGATGTAGCCCGGACAGGCAGGTCCGGGCAAGACCCGGCTTGCGGACAAGCAAAAACCCGGTGGAACGAACCACCGGGTTCTGCTTGGGACGTCAGCCGAGGGAGGAGCGGCCGGACGTCCCGGTATCTGCGTCAGATGCCTCAGGCGGCCTTGAAGTCGGCAACCTTCTCGGCGACCTTCTGGGCCGCTTCGACGCGCTCGGTGATCGGCGCGAAGGTGTCGTTGGCGACCTTCACGTGCAGTTCGGCGAGCTTCTTGCTTTCCGCAACGGCGGCGTCGAGGTTCTTCTTGAACATCGTGCTCTGCAGTTCAACCGCGTCGTTGACGTTCTTCACGCCGGAGACGGCCTTGGCATAGCCTTCGAAGGCATCGAACTGCACCTTGGCGGCGGCCATGTAGGCCTTCGACAGGGCTTCGAAGCCCTTGACGGCCAGGTTGCCGGTCTTAACGGCGGCGTCGAAATTGCCCTTATTGAAGGCGACGATTTCGTCCATGCTCTTAATCATTTTGTCTGATCCTCTGCTCTGGTTACAGGGCTGGTGACCAGCCCGGAATTTCCGTTGCATCGTTTTTGTGCGCTGCAACATGATTGGGAATATACGTATATTTTGCGCCGCGTCAAGTGATTTTGTGCACTGCACAATAACTTTCTGAACAAAAAACAGGCAACTCTGCCTGAGGCATGGTCGTGCCGGGTCTTTGGGATATTACATCAAATTTTACAAAGCCTTATGGCAGCGGATCAAAGCTGTCTCGTCCGGACATATGGTACTGTCCGACCGCACTTCACGTGGAAAATGCCGGTCCGGCCGGAAAAATTTTCAGCGGTTAAGCTCCCGCATTGCAACATCGAGGCCTTCGAGAGTCAACGGGTACATCCGCCGCTCCAGCATCTCGGTGAGGATGTGGACGGACTGGGTGTAGCGCCAGACCCTGGTCGGCAGCGGGTTGAGCCAGACATGGTGCGGGAAGTGGTCGAGCAGGCGCGTCATCCAGGCCCGGCCCGGCTCGGCGTTCCAGTGCTCGACGCTGCCGCCGGGATACTCGATCTCGTAGGGGCTCATCGAGGCGTCGCCGACGAAGACCAGCTTCCAGTCCGGCCCGTAGGTGCGGATCACCTCCTCGGTCGGGATGCGCTCCACGTTGCGCCGGCGGTTGTCGGTCCAGACGCTTTCATAGACGCAATTGTGGAAATAGCAGAAGGCGAGATGCTTGAACTCCGACTTCGCCGCCGAGAACAGTTCCTCGCAGCGCTTCACATGGCCATCCATGGAGCCGCCGATATCGAGCATCAACAGCACCTTGACCGTGTTGCGCCGCTCGGCCGCCATCTTGATGTCGAGCATGCCGGCCTTCGCCGCGGTCGAGCGGATGGTGCCGTCGAGGTCGAGCTCGGTCTCCGCCCCCTGCCGAGCGAAGCGGCGCAGCCGCCGGAGCGCCACCTTGATGTTGCGGGTGCCGATCTCGACGCCGTCATCGAGGTTCCTGAACTCGCGCTTGTCCCAGACCTTGACCGCGCGGAAATTGCGGTTGCCGTCCTGGCCGATCCGCACCCCTTCCGGGTTGTAGCCGTAGGCGCCGAAAGGCGAGGTGCCGGCGGTGCCGATCCATTTCGAGCCGCCCTGGTGGCGTTTCTGCTGCTCGGCGAGCCGCTCCTTCAGCGTCTCCATCAGCTTGTCCCAGCCGCCGAGGCTTTCGATCTTCGCCTTCTCCTCGTCGGTGAGGATCTTCTCGGCCAGCTTGCGCAGCCATTCCTCGGGAATTTCCGCCTCGATGGCATCAAGCGTCGACAGCACGCCCTCGAACACCTTGGCGAAGACGAGATCGAAGCGGTCAAGATGCCGCTCGTCCTTCACCAGCGCCGCGCGGGCGAGGTAATAGAACTTGTCGATGGAGTAATCCGCCACCCCCTTCTCCATCGCGCCGAGCAGCATCAGGTACTCCTTGAGGGAGACCGGCACGCGCGCGTCGCGGAGCTCGTAGAAGAAGGTGGTGAACATGGGGGAAAGCTAGTGCGGGCGGGCGGAGATTGCCAGAGGGGAGACGAGATCAACGGCTCCCCCATCGCCCCTGCGGGGCACTTCCCCCGGCGGGGGAAGATAAGGAAATATCCTCCCCCGCTTGCGGGGGAGGTGGTCCGCAGGACCGGAGGGGGCCTTGGCGTCCTTACCGCGTCTCGCGCCGGTTCAAAAACGCCAACCGTTCCAGCAGGTGCACGTCCTGCTCGTTCTTCAGCAGCGCGCCGTAGAGCGGCGGGATCAGGTCCTTGGAATCCTTGGAGCGCAGGACCTCTTCCGGCATGTCCTCGTTCATCAGCAGCTTGAGCCAGTCGAGCAGTTCCGATGTGGAGGGCTTCTTCTTCAGGCCGGGCGCCTCGCGGAGTTCGTAGAACACGCGCATGGCTTCGGTGACCAGCCGGTTGCGGATGTCCGGGTAATGGACATTGACGATCTCCGCCATGGTCTCGGGCTCGGGGAAGCGGATGTAGTGGAAGAAGCAGCGGCGCAGGAAGGCGTCCGGCAGTTCCTTCTCGTTGTTGGAGGTGATGATGACGATCGGGCGGCGTTCCGCCTTCACCGTCTCCTGCGTCTCGTAGACATAGAATTCCATGCGGTCGAGTTCGAGCAGGAGGTCGTTGGGGAACTCGATGTCCGCCTTGTCGATCTCGTCGATCAGCAGCACCGGCGGGTCTTCCGCGTCGAAGGCCTCCCAGAGCTTGCCCTTGACGATGTAGTTCCGGATGTCGTGCACCCGGTCGTCGCCGAGCTGGCTGTCGCGCAGCCGGGAGACCGCGTCGTACTCGTAGAGACCCTGCTGGGCGCGGGTGGTCGACTTGATGTGCCAGGTGATCAGCTTCTTGCCGAGCGCGCGGGCGATCTCGTGGGCGAGGATGGTCTTGCCGGTGCCCGGCTCCCCCTTCACCAGCAGCGGGCGCTCGAGCGCGATGGCGGCGTTGACGGCGACCATGAGGTCCTCGGTCGCGACGTAGGAATCGGTGCCTTCGAAACGCATCGGCGGGCCTTCGCATCTGCAACAAACAATGGGCCGCGAGCCTATCGGCGCCCTGCCGGGGGCGCAAGCCGGTGGGGATTTACGACACGAATGAACACGAATGGACACGAATGCGCCGTGCGGGCGAGGAGGCCCGGGATGGCTGCCGGGCCTGGGGCTGCGGGGAGGCCGGTTCAGGAAAGAATGACACAGATGAACACAGATAGACACAGATGAAGAGGATGGCTCTGGAAGCCCGGGCAAGGGTTGGGCGGCACGGAGTGCGGCAATATCAGGAATTGATAGCGCCCTGCGGGCGCGGGAGGGTTTCAGGATGCCGTGCCACATCCGGATAACGGATCATTCGGCAGGTGAAATCACTCCCGAAAATCCACCCAATCCTCGCGCCCGCAGGGCGCTATCATTCCAGCGACGATCCCACAACTCTACGGTTCCGGTTCGCCCCCAACTCCCCGCCCTCTTCATCTGTGTCTATCTGTGTTCATCTGTGTCATTCCCCCCTGAACCGTCCTGCCCGCAGTATCGCCTTCTGCGGGCATCCCCAGCGCTCGCCACCCGCACGGCGCATTCGTGTCCATTCGTGTTCATTCGTGTCACCAACCAATCCCCGTTTCCGCCCGCACGGCCCTCCCGACCTCCTCCGAAAACAATTTCTTTCACCCCGCCCCCGCCGCTGGCTATGGTCACGCCATGGGACGCAAACTTCATATCGGCGGCAAGCAGGCGCAGGACGGCTGGGAGATTCTCAACGTCCAGCCGGGACCGGGGGTTGACCATGTCGGCAACTGCACCGACCTCTCCGCCTTCGCCGACGGCTCGATCGAGGAGATCTACGGCAGCCATGTCTTCGAACACCTGACCTACGCCGACGAACTGCCGCGGGCGTTCGACGAGTGCCACCGGGTGCTGGCCGCGGACGGCAGGCTGTTGATCAGCGTGCCCGACATGCAGGTGCTCTCCTGGCTCTACATCAAGCCCGGGCTGCAGATGAACGACCGCCTGCAGATCATGCGCATCCTGTTCGGCGGGCAGACCGACGAGCATGACCTGCACAAGGTCGGCTTCTCCTACGACACGCTGTGCTGGTTCCTCGGCCAGGCCGGCTTCCGCCGCGCGGAACAGGTCGAGCGGTTCGGCATCTTCGACGATTCCAGCGACCTCAAGATCGACGGCGAATATCTCAGCCTGAACGTGATCGCGACCAAATAGCCTGCCGGGTCATTCCGGCAATTGCGGCGCGCCGAACTTCTTCGCCATGAAACCGAGCGACCGGGCAAGGCTGACGACGGTCTCAGCAACCGGCTGGCTGTCCCGTGCCGCCTGCTCGCAGGCCTCCCGCTCGGCCTCGTCGGCGAGGAACACCAGCGGTTTCAGGATCTGCCGGAGCTGGCTTTCCGGCGCCGCGAACCCGGCGATCCATTGCGCCACCGCGTGGGCGTCCTGCGGGCCGGACCCCAGCGCCTGCTTGAGGTAGTCGTCGGGCGAGAGGTCGACCATGCAGATGTCGTCGGAATGGGTCGCGAGATGAATGCGCGAATGATCGTCGATCACGGTGAAGACGTAGTCGCGGTCGACAGTCATGGTCAGCCGCTCGATCTTGCGGTCCGGCCGGACGAAGATGGGGTGGGTATGCAGCGCCCGCATGACGAAGCTCTTCCCGCCGGCCGGCCAGAAGAACTGGTTCGGCCATTTCGTGAAGGTCGGGTGCCCCCATTCGCGGGTGCGCCATTCCGGCAGCATGCCCGGCCGCATGCAGCCGGCAAGTCCCCGAGGCGGGATGACCAGCGCCGGGGCGTTTCCACTCCGGAACGCCTCGATCAGCGGCCGGCCGGTCTCCAGGCTCATGCGCGGGATGGCGGCGAGCACGGCGCCGGCGCCGTCGGCCATGAGTTTCGCCGCATGGCTGAGCGCGCCGTCGGCATAGATCAGGTCGGCATTGACCAGCGAGATCGCGGTATCCGGCAGCCCCTGGGCCGCCTTGATGCCGGCCTGGTGGACCAGCGACATCATGTCGAGCTTGAGACCGATCTGCTCGCGGCTGACTTCCCGGGCGAACTGGTCCGGCAGCATGCGCAGATCGATGGTCGCGTACCGGGCGGCTTCCGCCATGACGGGGGAGGCCTCGAACTGCGCCCGGTCGCCCGGCCGGGTATAGATCTGCAGACGGCAATTTTCCGGCGTGGCGAAGGCCGGCAGGTTGCCCGGCGCCAGCATGCTCGGCAGCGACAAATCGAGGAAATAGTCGATATAGAACGCCCCCCAGCAGGGGATCGCGAAATGGTAGCGCATGCTCGCTCCGGTCTGGCCTCGCGGTACTCTAGGCGGCGCGGGTTAAGCGAGGATTGAGATCATGTTTCTCGAAGATACATGATCTCAATCCTCGTCCTGAACCCGTTTCAGGAGCTCGACCAACCTGCCTGAGTATCCTTTGACGGGCCCGGACCGTCCGCTCGGGATCTTGAAACAAGTTCAGGACGAGGGAGATACAAAAAAACCATGTCATCCTGAATTTAATTCAGGACCCATGCCTGAGCATCTGCCAAGAGTGACAGATTAGCCGAACAAGCACCTTATCCGGCAACCGGACCGCTCAGGCATGGGTCCTGACTTTCGTCAGGATGACATCATTTTTAAGTGTTGAAGTCCCCCTACTCCTCCACCGCGCGGTCGGCGAGGTCGGTCTCCAGCGTCCTGAGGATCCGCACCATGCGGGAATTGAACTCCCGGCGGTAGAGCACGGCGACGACGGCGGCGGTCACCACCATGAACAGCACGGGGTGGATGAACCATGAGAGCATGGCGAGGCCGAAATAATAGGCCCGCAAGCCCCGGTTGGAATGTTTCGCGGCGTTCGTGGCGACGGAGGCCAGGGCCTCGATATCCTCGCGCCGGTGAGAGCCGAGATCGTGTGGCGCGGGCGCGGCCCCGATCAGCACGGCGCAGTAATTGTACTGCCGCATCGCCCAGGTGAACTTGAAG
>JAVKCR010000566.1:0-8609 GCA_040222645.1 Rhodospirillales bacterium | reverse complement strand
CTGACCTTGGCGCCGGGTTCGACCGACAGGATCGCATCGACGGAGAGCTGGAAGCGGGCTTCACCGCCACGGCCCAGCTTGGCGATCTCGCCATCCTTGCCCTTGATCACGATTGCCGGCTTGAGATCGGTGCCACGCGGCGTCGAACGCCAGTCGATGACCTGACGCTTGGTGATGCCGGTGGCCTCGTCGGTGGCCTCGAGAACCGAGATGCCGTCGACGACATCTTCGAATTCGACGGTGCCCTCGACTTCGGTCATCATCGGGCGGGTATACGGGTCCCACTCGGCCAGACGCTGGCCGCGTTTGACCGCATCGCCGTCATCCACATAGATCTTGGAACCGTAGGCGACGCGCTGCGAGGAACGCTCGGTGCCGGCTTCGTCCAGGATCTGGATCGCCATCGAACGGCCCATGGCAATGAGATTGCCATCGGAGTTGCGCAGCATGTTGCGGTTCTTGATGCGGACCGTGCCCTCGTAGGAGGCTTCCAGGAACGACTGGTCGACCACGGTGGCGGTACCGCCAAGGTGGAAGGTACGCATGGTCAGCTGCGTGCCCGGCTCACCGATCGACTGCGCGGCGATGACGCCGACGGCCTCACCGATGTTGACGGGCGTGCCGCGCGCAAGGTCACGACCGTAGCAGGTTCCGCAGATCCCGGTCTGGATTTCGCAGGTCAGCGGCGAGCGGATGCGTACCGACTGGATGCCTGCGGCCTCGATATCAACCACCTGGGCTTCATCGATCATCGAGCCGGCCTTGACGATGAGATCGCCGGTGACCGGATGATTGATGTCGTCAAGCGTGGTGCGGCCAAGGATACGCTGACCAATGGATGCCACCACCTGACCGGCATCGACGATCGCCGTCATTGTCAGGCCTTCGGTGGTGCCGCAATCGACATGGGTGACGATGCAATCCTGTGCAACGTCGACCAGACGACGGGTGAGGTAACCCGAGTTCGCCGTCTTCAGCGCCGTGTCGGCGAGGCCCTTACGTGCGCCGTGGGTCGAGTTGAAGTACTCGTTCACGGTCAGGCCTTCCTTGAAGTTCGAGATGATCGGGGTCTCGATGATCTCGCCCGACGGCTTGGCCATCAGGCCGCGCATGCCACCCAGCTGACGCATCTGGCTCGGCGAACCACGCGCACCGGAGTGGCTCATCATGTAGATCGAGTTCATCTGCTTCTGGCGGCCGTTGTCGTGGAATTCCACGGACTTGATGCGCGCCATCATCTCGTCGGCAACCTTCTCTGTGGCCTTGCCCCAGGCGTCGACAACCTTGTTGTACTTCTCGCCCTGGGTGATGAGACCCTCGTTGTACTGCTGCTCATATTCCTTGACCAGGGCATCGGTGTCGCCAACGATCTTCGCCTTGGTGTCCGGGATCACCATGTCGTCCTTGCCGAACGAGATGCCGGCGCGGCAGGCATGGCCGAAACCGAGCTGCATTATGCGGTCACAGAAAATGACCGTGTCCTTCTGACCGCAGTGGCGGTAGACGGTGTCGATCATCCGGGAAATGTTCTTCTTGGTCATTTCCTGGTTGCAGATGTCGAAGGAGACATTGACGTTACGCGGCAGCAGTTCGCCGATGATCATGCGACCAGGCGTGGTCTCATAGATCTTCGATGTCGGATTGCCGTCAGCGTCAACGCTCTTGAAGCGTCCCTTGATCTTGGTGTGCAGGGTGACGACCTTGCTCTCGAGAGCGTGATGCAGTTCACCCATATCGGAGAACACCATGCCCTGCCCCGGCTCGTTCTCAGCCTGGATCGAAAGATAGTACAGACCCAGCACCATGTCCTGCGACGGCACTATGATCGGTGCGCCGTTGGCAGGGTGCAGGATTTTGTTGGTCGAAATCATAAGCACGCGTGCTTCAAGCTGGGCTTCAAGCGACAGCGGCACGTGAACGGCCATCTGGTCGCCGTCGAAGTCGGCGTTGAACGCAGTACAGACGAGCGGATGAAGCTGGATCGCCTTGCCTTCCACCAGGGTAGGCTCGAACGCCTGGATGCCCAAACGGTGGAGCGTCGGCGCGCGATTCAAGAGAACCGGATGCTCGCGGATGACCTCGTCGAGGATATCCCAGACTTCCGGCTTTTCCTTTTCAACCAGCTTCTTGGCCTGCTTGACGGTCGAGGAATACCCCTTGGCGTCAAGACGGGCATAGATGAACGGCTTGAACAGCTCGAGCGCCATTTTCTTCGGCAGGCCGCACTGGTGCAGCTTGAGTTCCGGTCCGGTCACGATAACCGAACGGCCGGAATAGTCGACGCGCTTGCCGAGCAGGTTCTGGCGGAAACGGCCCTGCTTGCCCTTGAGCATGTCGGAGAGCGACTTCAGCGGACGCTTGTTGGCGCCGGTGATGGTGCGTCCGCGGCGGCCGTTATCAAACAGCGCGTCAACGGCTTCCTGCAGCATCCGCTTCTCGTTGCGGATGATGATGCCGGGCGCACGCAGTTCGATCAGACGCTTGAGACGGTTGTTGCGGTTGATCACGCGACGGTAGAGGTCGTTAAGGTCGGATGTGGCGAAACGGCCGCCATCGAGCGGGACCAGCGGACGCAGGTCCGGCGGGATCACCGGCACAACCTTCATGATCATCCATTCCGGGCGGTTGCCGGAATCGAGGAAGCTTTCGACGATCTTGAGGCGCTTCATCAGCTTCTTCGACTTCAGTTCGGAAGTTGTGGAAGCCAGTTCCGTGCGCAGTTCACCGGCGATGCGCTCGAGGTCCATCGAGGCCAGCTTCTCGTAGATGGCTTCGGCGCCGATCATGGCGGTGAAGCTGTCTTCGCCGAACTCGTCGACGGCGACCATGTAGTCTTCCTCGGAGAGAAGCTGATTCTCCTTGAGCGACGTCAGGCCCGGCTCGGTGACGATGTAGTTCTCGAAGTACAGAACCCGCTCGATATCCTTGAGCGTCATGTCCATCAGCGTGCCGATGCGCGAAGGCAGCGACTTGAGGAACCAGATGTGGGCAACCGGAGCTGCGAGCTCGATATGGCCCATGCGCTCGCGGCGCACGCGCGAAAGCGTGACTTCAACGCCGCACTTCTCGCAGATGACGCCCTTGTACTTCATGCGCTTGTACTTGCCGCACAGGCATTCGTAGTCCTTGATCGGGCCAAAGATGCGGGCGCAGAACAGGCCGTCGCGCTCAGGCTTGAATGTCCGATAGTTGATCGTCTCCGGCTTTTTGATTTCGCCGAAAGACCAGGAAAGAATCTTCTCGGGGCTGGCGATCGATATCCGGATGGAATCGAACGTCTGCGCCGGAACATTGTTGTTGAAAAGATTCATGACCTCATGGTTCATGCCTGTCTCCTTTTAGGGCTGTTCGCCCTTGACTTGCGACGGCGCCGGTCAACACCGGCAACAGGCCATCGCCTGAAATTCATGTTCACCGCGTCACACGCGGGTGTCATCTCCTGCCCGCATTGAAGCGGAAAGGATGTTGGCGCGAGGAACGTCAGTCCCCCGCGCCTTCCAGGCTTTATTCAGCCGCGTCGGGCAATTCATCCGGTTCCGCGATACCGTCGATCTTGTTCGATTCCAGCTCGACATTGAGACCAAGCGACCGCATTTCCTTGACGAGAACGTTGAAGCTCTCGGGAATGCCGGCTTCGAAGGTGTCGTCGCCACGCACGATGGCTTCGTAGACCTTGGTACGGCCCGCCACATCGTCCGACTTCACCGTCAGCATTTCCTGCAGGGTGTAGGCGGCACCATAGGCTTCCAGAGCCCAGACCTCCATTTCCCCGAAGCGCTGACCGCCAAACTGCGCCTTGCCGCCCAGCGGCTGCTGGGTCACGAGCGAGTAAGGTCCGATCGAACGGGCGTGGATCTTGTCGTCAACCAGGTGGTTGAGCTTGAGCATGTAGATGTAGCCCACGGTCACCGGTCGGTCGAAGGTTTCGCCGGTACGCCCGTCATAAAGCGTCGACTGACCCGAAACGTTGAGACCCGCCTGCTCAAGCATGACGTTGATGTCGGCCTCGACCGCACCGTCAAACACCGGCGTGGCGATCGACACGCCGCGGCGTGTCTGCTCGGCCAGACGGACGATCGACGGATCATCATACTGCTTGATCGGCTCACCCTTAGGACCGGTGCCGATGACGCTGTCGATGGTGTCACGCAGAGGCTGGATATCTCCACCCTCATTGTAGGCATCGAGCATGGCGCCGATCTGCTTGCCCATGCCGGCGCAGGCCCAACCCAGATGGGTTTCAAGGATCTGTCCGACATTCATGCGGGACGGCACGCCGAGCGGGTTGAGCACGATGTCGACATGGGTTCCGTCTTCGAGGAACGGCATGTCTTCACACGGCAGGATGCGGGAAACCACACCCTTGTTGCCGTGACGGCCGGCCATCTTGTCGCCCGGCTGGATCTTGCGCTTCACTGCGACAAAGACCTTGACCATCTTCATCACGCCAGGCGGCAGTTCGTCTCCGCGCTGGACCTTCTCGACCTTGTCCATGAAGCGGCTTTCCAGCAGCTTCTTGGAATCGTCGTACTGGGCTCTGAGCGCTTCGATCTCGCCCTGCAGCTTTTCGTCCTCGACAGCGAATGTCCACCACTGCGACCGCGGATATTCGGCGATCGAGTCGGCATTGACTTCCGCGCCCTTCTTGAAGCCCTTCGGTCCGGCGATGGCGGTCTTGCCGGCAAGCATGTCGGACAGACGACCGTAGACGTTGCGGTCAAGAATGGCCTGCTCGTCGTCACGGTCCTTGGCCAGGCGCTCGATCTCCTCACGCTCGATGGCCATCGCACGCTCGTCCTTTTCAACGCCGTGGCGGTTGAAAACGCGAACTTCAACGATGGTGCCGTAGGTTCCCGGCGGCATCCGCATCGAGGTGTCGCGAACGTCGGAGGCCTTCTCACCGAAGATGGCGCGCAGAAGCTTCTCTTCCGGCGTCATCGGGCTTTCGCCCTTGGGCGTGATCTTGCCGACGAGAATGTCGCCAGGTGCGACTTCCGCACCGATATAGACGATACCGGCCTCATCGAGGTTGCGCAGTGCTTCTTCCGAGACGTTCGGAATATCGCGGGTGATCTCTTCCGGCCCAAGCTTGGTGTCACGCGCCATCACCTCGAACTCGTCGATGTGGATGGAGGTGAACACGTCGTCGGAGACAATGCGCTCGGAGAGAAGGATCGAGTCCTCGTAGTTGTAGCCGTTCCATGGCATGAACGCGACAAGCACGTTGCGGCCAAGCGCCAGATCGCCCAGGTCCGTGGACGGACCGTCGGCGATGATGTCGCCCTTGTTGAGCACATCACCGACAGTCACCAGCGGACGCTGGTTGATGCAGGTGTTCTGGTTGGAGCGCTGGAACTTCTGCAGACGGTAGATGTCGACACCCGACCGCGAGGCTTCGAGGTCCTCGGTGGCGCGGATAACGATACGGGTCGCATCGACCTGGTCGACAACGCCGCCGCGGCGGGCCGCGATGGCTGCGCCGGAGTCACGCGCCACAATCGGCTCCATGCCGGTTCCGACAAACGGAGCCTCGGCGCGAACCAGCGGAACCGCCTGACGCTGCATGTTCGATCCCATCAACGCACGGTTGGCGTCGTCGTTCTCGAGGAACGGGATCAGGGCTGCAGCAACCGACACCAGCTGCCGTGGCGAAACGTCCATCAGGTCGATGTTTTCGCGCGGGGTAATCATCACGTCGCCGGAATGGCGGCAGACGACAAACTCGTCGACCAGCTCACCGTCTTCGCTCAGCTCGGCATTGGCCTGGGCAACGAAGTACTTGGCCTCTTCCATCGCCGAGAGATAGATCACTTCCTTGGTGACCTTGCCGTCGGCAATCTTGCGGTAGGGGCTTTCGATGAAGCCGTACTTGTTGACGCGGGCGAAGGTTGCCAGCGAGTTGATCAGACCGATGTTCGGGCCTTCCGGCGTCTCGATCGGGCAGATACGGCCATAGTGGGTCGGGTGCACGTCGCGGACTTCGAAGCTTGCGCGCTCACGGGTCAGGCCGCCCGGTCCAAGCGCCGAGAGGCGGCGCTTGTGGGTGATTTCCGACAGCGGATTGACCTGGTCCATGAACTGCGAGAGCTGCGAGGAACCAAAGAATTCACGCACCGCGGCGGCAGCCGGCTTGGCGTTGATCAGGTCCTGCGGCATGACCGTGTCGATCTCGATCGAGGACATGCGCTCCTTGATGGCGCGCTCCATGCGCAGCAGGCCAAGACGATACTGGTTTTCCATCAGTTCGCCGACCGAACGCACACGGCGGTTGCCGAGGTTGTCGATGTCGTCGATCTCACCCTTGCCGTCACGCAGCGACACCAGCGTGCGGACAACAGCGATGATATCTTCCTTGCGCAGAACCCGAACAGTGTCCTCGGCGTCGAGGTCGAGACGCATGTTCATCTTGACGCGGCCAACGGCCGAAAGGTCGTAGCGCTCGGAATCGAAGAACAGCGAATTGAACATCGCTTCGGCCGAATCCATGGTCGGCGGCTCACCGGGACGCATGACGCGGTAGATGTCGAACAGCGCTTCCTGGCGGGAGGTATTCTTGTCGGCTGTGAGCGTATTGCGGATATAGGCGCCGACATTGATGTGATCGATGTCGAGAACCTTGATCTCGTCGTAACCGGCCTCGATCAGATCGACCAGGTTGCCCTTGCGCTCACCGCTCTTGGCGTCGACCGCAAATTCCAGCTCATCACCGGCTTCGAGATAGACTTCTCCGGTTTCCGGGTTGACGATGTCCTCGGCCAGGTAGGACCCGACCAGATCGTCGTCGGTCGCCTTGATGAACTTGACGCCCTTCTCTGTGAGCTGCTTGAGCAACCGCGGAGTAAGCTTCTTGCCTGCCTCGACCACAACCTCGCCGCTGTCGGCATCGATCATGTCGGTGGTGGCCTTCTGGCCCTTGAGGGTCTCGGGCTGGAACGGAATCCGCCAGCCATCACCGTCACGCGCATAGATCGAATGCGTGTAGAAGGTCGACAGGATTTCCTCGGCATCCATGCCGAGCGCCATCAGCAGCGACGAAGCCGGAATCTTGCGGCGGCGGTCGATACGGGCGTGAACGATGTCCTTGGCGTCAAACTCGATGTCGAGCCAGGAGCCACGGTAGGGAATGACGCGGGCGGCGAACAACAGCTTGCCAGAGGAATGGCTCTTGCCCTTGTCATGGTCGAAGAAGACGCCCGGCGAGCGGTGCATCTGCGAAACGATCACACGCTCGGTGCCGTTGACGATGAAGGTACCGTTGTCGGTCATGAGCGGCATGTCGCCCATGTAGACATTCTGCTCCTTGATGTCCTTGATCGACTTCGCGCCGGTGTCCTCGTCGATATCGAACACGATCAGGCGCAGCGTCACCTTCAGCGGTGCGGCGTAGGTCAGATCGCGCTGACGGCATTCCTCAACGTCGAACTTCGGCAGTTCGAATTCGTAGGACACAAATTCCAGCATCGCGCTGCCGGAAAAATCGGAAATCGGGAAAACCGATTTGAAAACTGCCTGCAATCCTTCGTCAGAACGGCCGCCGAGCGGCTCGTCCACCATCAGGAACTGGTCGTAAGACGCCTTCTGAACCTCGATGAGGTTCGGCATATCCGCCACTTCCGGGATTTTTCCGAAGATCTTGCGTACGCGCCTGCGACCGTTGAAGGAAAGGGTCTGAGCCATCGTCGCTCCTTGTCAATTTGCATCCGGGCCTGCAACAGACGAACGCCGCTGGCCAAGCGACTCCGTCATATAAATGAATTCGTTCAATCTCGTTTCATTTCCCAGAACGGCGCGGCCGGAGTGCCTTGCAGCCTGGTTAGAAACCATCCTTTTGAAGAACCCATTACCCAAAAGCCGTTTTCAGGCTTTTGGGTAATCCGTTCGTCAACAAATGCGTCCGGGAACGGGCAAATCCCGCTCCCGGACACAGTATCGGTCTTACTTGACGTCGACCTTTGCGCCGGCGTCTTCAAGCTTCTTCTTGATGTCGTCAGCTTCGCCCTTGGAGATGCCTTCCTTGACAGCCTTCGGAGCAGCTTCGACCAGATCCTTGGCTTCCTTGAGGCCGAGACCGGTGATAGCACGGACTTCCTTGATGACGTTGATCTTGTTGGCGCCGGCTTCGGCGAGGATCACGTCGAATTCAGTCTTCTCTTCAGCGGCTTCAGCAGGAGCAGCAGCGCCACCAGCAGCAGCAACGGCCACCGGTGCAGCGGCGGAAACGCCCCACTTTTCTTCAAGCATCTTGGACAGCTCAGCAGCTTCCAGGACGGTCAGGTTGGAAAGGTCTTCCACGATTTTGGCGAGATCAGCCATTTTCTTACTTCCTTGTATTCGGTTCGAACCGGTTTTGAACTATTAACAGCGAAGTTCCGCCTTATGCGGCTTCGTCCTTCCGGGCATACGCGCCGATGACGCGCGCCACCGCACCAGCAGGTGCGTTGACGATCTGGGCGATGCGCGTTGCTGGCGTCTGAATCATGCCAACAATCTTTGCGCGGAGCTCGTCGATCGACGGCATCGTGGCAAGCGCCTTGACCCCATCTGCGTCGAGTACTGTCGCCCCCATCGCGCCACCAAGGATGACCAGCTTGTCGCTGACCTTGGTGAAC
>JAVKCR010000565.1:0-2908 GCA_040222645.1 Rhodospirillales bacterium | reverse complement strand
CGAGGCGGTGCGCCGCCAGCAGGGCGGCCGGCTCGACATTCCCGACCTCACCGGCCGCGGCGACGAGATCGGCGACCTGTCAGGCGCGCTGAAGGAGATGACCGAGGCGCTCTGGCTGCGCATGGACGCCATCGAGACCTTTGCGGCGGACGTCGCCCACGAGATCAAGAACCCGCTGACCAGCCTGCGGAGCGCCGTCGAGACCGCCGCCCGCGTCAAGGACCCGGAACAGCAGAAGCGCCTGATGTCGATCATCATGGCCGACGTGAAACGCCTCGACCGCCTGATCAGCGACATTTCCGACGCCTCGCGGCTGGATGCGGAATTGTCGCGATCCGAGATCGAGCCGGTCGATATCGGCCGCATGCTGGAAACGCTGGTCGACATCCTCCAGTCGAGCTCCGAGGAAGGCAGCCCGCGCATGGTGCTGCATCTCGAGGACGAGCAGCTGGTTGTTCCCGGCATGGAAAGCCGGCTGGTGCAGGTGCTGCGCAACCTGATCGGCAATGCCGCCTCCTTCAGCCCTGCGGACGGGACGATCACGCTCTCGGCCCGGCAGTGGAACGGCTACGTGGAAGTCACCGTCGAGGACGAGGGGCCGGGCATCCCCGAGACCAAGCTCGCGGCGATTTTCGACCGGTTCTATTCCGACCGGCCGGATGGCGAGGATTTCGGCAGCCATTCCGGACTCGGCCTGTCGATCTCGAAGCAGATCGTCGAGGCCCACGGCGGCTCGATTCATGCCGAGAACAAGCATGACGGGGATGGCGCGGTATCCGGCGCCCGCTTCGTCATCCGGCTGCCGAGATCGTGACCCAGTCCGCAGGTGCGTTCCACCGGGGCGATTGGATATGATCGCCCGATGAGCGGCAAGTTCTCCCTGTTCGACGATGTGCGCACGGGCTCCGTCAATCCGGCGGAGGCGATGCCTGCCGCCAATCTGCCGGACGGTGTCGAGGCGGCGCTCGCGATCAACCGGGACCCGGCCTGGTGCTGCGATGCGGGCGGCGGCCTGCTCGCCTCGAACCCGGCCTTCGACTTGCTGGAGCCGGGCGTTCGTTCCAGCCTCGAGATGCTTTCGGCGGAACGGTGCGGTGACACGGGAGAGCAATGGTTCGACCGTGACGATGGCAGCGACTCGTTGCTGCTTTGCTGGCGGAAGGTCGGCGCCGTCACGGTCTTTTCCGCCAACCTGCGTACCCCGCAGAAAACGGGCGCGGTGGCTGGCGATGCCGGACGGGAACTCGACGCCGCGGGCATCGGCTGGGCGCGGTATGATTCCGAGACCCGCCTCGCCGGCGCGAACGCGCGATTCAGGGAGATGTTCGGGATCGGGCAATCCTTCACCGAGTCGCGTCCGCGTTACTTCAACATGCTCGACGAACTCCGCCGGCTTCGCCAATTGCCGGAACAGGCCGATTTCAGGACGTTCCGGAACGGCGAGCTTGCCCTGTTCGACGAGCGGCCCTTTCCGCTCGAGGACTCGCTCTACATGCCCGATGGCCGGATGATCCGGCGCCGGGCGCTGGATTCGGGCGATGGCGGCATCACCTTCCTCTACGAGGATGAAAGCGAACGGCTGCGGCTGGAAAGCGACCGCAAGAGTCTCGGGGCGGTGCAGCAGACCACGCTGGACAACCTGTTCGAGGGGGCGGCGCTGTTCGGCAGCGACGGCCGCCTGCGACTCGCCAATTCGCGGTTCCGGGATTTGTGCGGCATCGCCGAGGACGAGGAGGGAGAGCATCTCACGGACGTCACCGCGCGCCTGGAGACGTCACTCGCCGACGCCGCGGTTGCCGAGGAGATCCGGCAGATCCTGCTGGCCGGTCTCGTCGGGAGGGTTGCGGGAAACCTGCGGTTTGCCATGGCCGACGGCCGCGCATTCGACGCGGCGACCGTACCCCTGCCGGATGGCGCGATCCTGCTGTCGCTGCTCGACGTGACCAATGACGTCCGGGTCCAGGCGGCGCTCGAGGAAAAGGCGGAGGCCTTCGCCGCCGCGGACCGTCTGAAATCCGAATTCATCGCCAACGTCTCCTACGAGGTCCGCACGCCGCTGACCGCCCTGGTCGGCTTCGCGGAGATCCTTAAGGACGAAACGTTCGGCCGCCTGCAGGGACGCCAGGTCGAGTATGCGGAGGCCATTCTGCTGTCCAGCCGCGAACTGTCATCGCTGGTCGGCGATATTCTCGATCTCGCGGTCGTCGAGGCCGGCCAGGTGGCTCTCGATATCTCCCGGGTCGATGTCCATGCCCTCGTCGTCGCCACCCTGCGCCGGACGGAGGGGCTTGCTTCCCGCCGCCGGGTCAAGCTCAGCTTCGACGTCTCGCCGGACATCGGCTGGATGGCGGTCGACGAACGGCGGATGCAGCAGGCGCTCTACAATCTCGTCTGCAGCGCGCTGGCGCGGACGCCCTCGGGCGGCCGGGTGACGATCTCGGCATGGCGCGACGAAGAAGATGAAGCCGGCTGCATGGTGCTGTCGGTCAGCGACAGCGGCATCGCGCCCGACGATGACGCGCTGGCAAGGATGCAGGGTTCCGCGCCGGCAACCGGAAACTTCACCGGGTCAACCGGCGATCTCGGCATGACGATCGTGCGCAAGTTCGTCGAACTGCATGGCGGCCGTCTCGATGTCCGCCGGCGCGAGCGCCATGGCCTCGCCGTTGAATGCCGGCTCCCGGCCTGATCCTTCGACAGCCCAGAAACGACAGAACCCGCCGGGTTGCCCCGGCGGGTTCCATGTTCCTGACCTTGCGGCCGGGCCTGCGTCAGTGGACGTCGGCCCAGATGCGCCGCTTGGTCACATAGGCGAGGATCGTGAAGACCAGGAGGAAGATGATGACCTTCCAGCCGGTCTGCTTGCGCTGTTCCAGTTCCGGTTCAGACGCCCAGTTCAGGAAGTGCG
>JAVKCR010000564.1:0-6399 GCA_040222645.1 Rhodospirillales bacterium | reverse complement strand
AGGCGCAGGCGCGCGTGCAGGTGTCGCCCATGATCATCACGGTGACATGCTTCGCCGCCCAGCATTCGCCGATATTCGGGCAGGCCGCTTCCTCGCACACAGTGTGCAGGCCGGCCTTGCGCACCACGTTCTTGCTTTCCTGGTAGGCGCGCGATGTCGGCGCCTTCACCCGGATCCATGCGGGTTTCCGCTGGATCGGGTTGTCCGGCTTGTGTGCCTTCTCGGGATGACGAACGGTGGGATCGGCCATGGCGGTTAGATGGACCCTCAGCCCCGGCGCGTCAAGCGGCGCGGCGCCTGTTCACGCTGCAGCCCGTGACGCCCGGCGAACCGCCCCCCAGTGGCGGATCTCTCCGCCAATGGAGTCCAGCGCACACTCGGCGAGCGCCCGAACCTGGACCTTCTTCTGGACCTCGTCAGCCATCCAGACACCATGGTCTGAGCCGGGCAGGAAGCCGAAACGGCTGTAGTAGTTCGGGTCGCCGACAAGGGCGACCGTCCGGTAGCCGTAGCGGCCGGCGGCGGCCATCGAATGATGCATCAGGCTGGCGCCGATTCCGCGGCCCTGCAGGTTCGGTGCAACCGCGAGCGGGCCGAGCAGCAGCGACGGTGAATCGCCGATCAGGATCGGGTAATAGGCGATCGACCCCAGCAGCCCTTCCGGGGCGCGGGCGACGAAGGCGAGGTCGCCGATCGGGTCGACGCCGTCCCGGTACCGGTAGGACGTCTTGGATTTCCGGTTCGCGCCGAAGGCGGAATCGAGCAGGTCTTCGATGTCAGCCGCGTCATGCGGCCGGGTAACGGAAAGTTCGAACATTGGATAATTGGATCCCGTGCAAGGAAGTCAAAAGGGGCACGGGCTCGTCAACACGGAGTCGCGCCTAGCGCCGGTCCTGTTCCGGCATGCTGATTCGTCGTCGTGTTTCCGTAAAGCGCATGATTGCGTCCGAGTTGATCCAAGAAGTGCTGAATACAGCCTGCCCGTTTCCGCGTCAAGAAAACTCAATGGCGCCGGAGGGTTGCGCGCAGCCAGAGCGTCAGCGGCAGCAGCGGCGGCGCGGAGAGGAAAACCCGGGACCGCGGGTCGAACCCGGCCGCGGCAAGCCGCTTCAGATGGGTGGCGGCGACGCTTGCCTGCAGCAGCACCGGCATCGCTGCCTTGCGCTGCCGCGCCTTCCGGCGTCGAGAGTCGGCAATGGCTTGCCGCCCCTCCCCGGCAAGCCGTTCCAGGGCTGCGCGGACTTCAGGTTCCGCGCGGAGTTCGAACAGGTCGTCGAGCGCCACGCCCTCGGCATCGATGATGTCATCCGGCAGGAACCGCCGCCGGTCGCGGATATGAAATGGCAGGGCGCGGATCAGGCCGATCGTCGCGAAGGCGATACCCGCCTCCTCCGCCGCGGCCAGCGTCTCCGCGTCGGTCACGCCGAGCAAGTCGGCGGCGAGTCGGTTAAGCGCGCCCGCCGTCGACCGGACATAATTCTGCAATTCCCCGACATCCGCCGGCGCCCGGTCCTCGAGATCGAACTCGCGGGCATCGATCAGCGCATGAAGCGCCCGGACATCGAGGCCGTTCCGGACGGCGCGGTCCAGCGCCTCGACCACTTCGTGGCGGCGCGGCTCCCCGGCGGCGATGCCGTCCAGCGCCTCGCGCCACCATTGCAGGCGGATATGGCCGACCATGGTCTCGCTGACGCTTTCCCGGGTCTTGGCGATCTCGTGGTTGAAGGCATAGAGCGCGAGCAGGTCCTCGCGCCTCGCTGGCGGGGCGAACAAGGCGGTCAGGAAACGGTCGCGATCGTACCGGCGCACTTCGGCTGCGCAGTAGCTGAGCCCGTCATTTTCCGGTCTGTCGGCCATGCTCGCATTCCTGTTTGCGGCGGAGAGCGCCCTTTCCGCCAGCCGCCACATCTAGCGGATTTGCCCGGCGGTAAAAGCCCCAAACCGGCGCCGGGCGCATATCAGGAGGCGAAAAAGGCGCCTGCGGAGGCAAGCCGGGGCTTCAAATCCCGGAGATTAGGTTCTATGTGTGTGCCCGTAAGTTTCTTCCCGAAACCTCAAGAAAGAAGAGGCACCATGGCTTTCACACTTCCCGAGCTGCCGTATGCGCAGGATGCTCTCGAGCCGCACATCACCGCGAACACGCTGAGCTTCCACCACGGCAAGCATCACAACACCTATGTCGTCAACCTCAACGGCCTGATCAAGGACGGTCCGCTGGCTGACGCCTCCCTTGAGGACATCATCAAGCATGCCGCCGGCGATTCCGCGAAGGCCGGCATGTTCAACAACGCCGCCCAGGTGTGGAACCACACCTTCTACTGGCACTCGATGAAGCCGGGCGGCGGCGGCAAGCCGACGGGCGCGATCGCGGCCAAGATCGACGCCGATTTCGGCTCCTACGACAAGTTCGTCGAGGAATTCAAGGCGGCCGGCGCCACCCAGTTCGGCTCCGGCTGGGCCTGGCTGGTGCTCGACGGCGGCAAGCTGAAGGTCACCAAGACCCCGAACGCGGACCTGCCGATGGCGCATGGCCAGACTGCGATCCTGACCTGCGATGTCTGGGAACACGCCTATTACCTCGATTTCCAGAACCGCCGTCCGGACTACCTCGCGACCTTCCTCGACAAGCTCGTGAACTGGGACTTCGCCAACGCAAACCTCGCCGCGGCGTCCTGACGCGACCGGCATTCCGGCCCCGGCCGGATACGGAAACGGGCCCCCTCGCAGGGGCCCGTTTTTCGTTGGGCTCATTCTGGAGGCCTCAGAGCGACCGCGGCAGCCGGAAACTGACCGTCGTGCCTTCGCCGAGTTCGCTCGCAATGCCGATCTCCCCATTCAGCAGGTGGACCAGTTTCGAGGTGATCGACAGGCCGAGGCCGATGCCGCCATGGGTCCGCGCCTCGACGGTTCCGGTCACGCCGAAAGGCTGGAAGATATTCTCAAGATCGGCCGGCGCGATGCCGTTGCCGTCATCGGAGACGCGGAACTCTAGGCGACCGCTGCTATAGGCCACGCGAACGCCGACCGTGCCGCCGTTCGGGGTGAACTTGAAGGCATTGGAGAGCAGGTTGATCAGCACCTGCTTCAGCAATTGGGGATCGGTGGTGATCTCGCTGGCGGCTTCGGCGATGTCGACGGCGATGTCGACCTTCCTGGTGCCAGCCTGATGCCGGGTCAGGCCAAGCGCGGAATCGACGATCTCCGCCACCGAAACGGTCGCCGGGTGAACTTCGGTCCGTCCCGCTTCGATGCGCGACATGTCGAGCACGTCGTTGATGATGCGGAGCAGGTGGTTGCCGGCATTCCTGATGTCCTTGCCGTAATCGACGTAGCGGTCGGCATCGTCTCCGAAGATCCGGCTCGAGATCATGTCGGCGAAGCCGATGATGGCGTTGAGCGGCGTCCGGAGTACGTGGCTCATGTTGGCGAGAAAGTCCGACTTCGCCTTGTTGGCGAACAGCGCCGCCTCATGCTTCTGGCGGATCTGCCGGTTCAGTTCCGCAAGTTCGATGGCCTGACGTGCAAGCTGACGGTTGGCCAGCGAGAGCTGGTTGACGATCAGAGCCAGGCCGATCGCCAGCATCATGACCGGGTCGACCGCCTGGATGAGATGCCGCGCCGGCCAGTCGAGCCAGAACCAGGGCAGCATCATGCCGGACCGGACCAGGAAGAGGATCGCCAGGAAGAAATCCGCCGGACCCCGGTAACTGGCGAAATAGAAGTACGAAATGACGATGTAGACGATACCGAACAGCGACGGATGGAACGTTATCGTGTGGACCTGGTAGATTTCGGCGACGATCAGGATGCCGCCGAGATAGCCAGCCCCGATCAGCAGCAGGATATTGCCGGAGATTTGCCGACCGGTCTGTCCGATGCATCCCCCGGCCAGCAGCACCATCGACGCCACCACCGTCAGCGGCCCGACAAAGTTTCGCCAGGCATCCGCCGTGGTGCCGGAAACCAGAGCAGTCGTTGCCAGCGCGAGGCCGAGCAGCAGGAACGACAGGCCCAGCCACAGGATATGCGTCTGCCTGTGCCGGAACCACAGAACGATGATGGCAACCGACAGCACGAGGCCGTTCATGCCGGACATCAGCGGGACAAAAATCTGTGGGTCGTTCAACCGTGCTCTCCAGCAATTTGATTGCATGCCCGGCCGGCGCCGCCAGCAGGCATGGCAGTCCGTTGCTCGAACTTCTGGAATGAAGCGAACTGCGCGCGCCTGCCTAGCGCGAAGCGATCGCCCAGAGTGTCAGCCTGCCCGGCAAAACAAAATTGTGGAGTATACGCATTTACAGGGGGCGGCGTTCCCGGAACACGGAAACCGCCGCCCCCGCAATTTCCGGAACGGTCAGGCGTTCAACCCACTTGCGAATGGCAGATGTGTCACCTGCTTGCCGGTGAGGCGGCGGACGGCATTGGCGACGGCCGGCCCGATTGGCGGTACGCCGGGTTCGCCGACGCCCGTCGGATTGCCGCCGCTCTCGACGATGTGCACCTCGACCGCCGGCATCCGGTCGATACGCAGCGGCAGGTAGCTGTCGTAATTGCCCTGGTCGACCTCGCCCCCGGTCAGGGTAAGACCTTCCTGCAGGATCGCGCCGAGACCGAAGGCAATGCCTCCTTCGATCTGGGCGCGGATGTTGTCCGGGTTGATCGCGATGCCGCAATCGACGGCCGCCACCACCCGGTGCACCTTCACGTCGCCGCCTTCCATGGAGACCTCGACGATCTGCGCGGCGAAAGTCGAGAAGCTCTCATGCACCGCGACGCCGAACTGGCGCCCCTCCGCGGGCGGCTGCCCCCAGCCGGCCTTCTCGGCGGCCAGGCGCAGCACGCCGGCATGGCGTGGATGATCCTTCAGCAGGTCGAGCCGGAACCGGACCGGGTCCTTGCCGGCGGATTCCGCCAGCCGGTCGATCATGGTCTCGGTGGTATAGGCCGTGTGGGTATGGCCGACCGACCGCCACCAGAGCACCGGCACCTTCACGTCGGTCGTGGTCAGGCCGACGGAGATGTTCGGCACCGCGTAGGGGATGTTGTCGGCGCCCTCGACCGATGTCGGGTCGATGCCGTCGCGCATCATGCCGGCGAAGGGGGTTCCCTTGACGATCGACTGGCCGACGATGTGGTTCTCCCAGCCGACGACGTTGCCTGAAGCGTCGAGCCCGGCCCGCATGCGGTGGACATAGGCCGGGCGGTAGCGCCCGCCACGCATGTCGTTCTCGCGGGTCCATTGCAGTTTCACCGGTGCCTTCCAGCCGATCGCCCTGCCGATCTCGGCGACTTCCACGGCGATGTCGGAATCCGGCGTCGCCCGGCGGCCGAACCCGCCGCCGGTCTTGAGGATGTGCATCCTGACCTTCGAGGGCTCGATGCCGGCGGCGCCCGCCGCCATGGCCTGCTGCAATCCCGGCAGCTGGTGGCCGCCCCAGAGATCGAGCGTGCCGTCCTCGTTCATCCGGGCCGCCGCGTTCAGCGGTTCCATCGCCGCATGGGCGAGGTAGGGGAACTCGTAGGACGCCTCGATCACAATCGAGGCATTCGCCAGCGCAGCGGCGGAATCGCCGTCCTTGCGGGCCATGGCCTCCGGCGTGCCTTCCGAGAGCTTGCGGTATTCCGACATGATCTCGTCGGTGCCGCGCGTCTCGGCCTCCGTGAAGTCCCATTCCACCACGACCGCGTCGCGCGCCTTGAGCGCCGTCCACATGTCGCGGGCGACCACGGCGACGCCGCGCGAGATCGCGACAACGTCCGACACGCCGGCGATGGCTTTCGCCGCCGCCGCATCCAGCTTCGCCACCTTGCCGCCGAATTTCGGCGGATGGATCATCACCGCCGTCAGCATGCGCGGCAGGTGCAGATCGATGGTGAATTGCTGGGTGCCGTCGGTCTTCACCCGGGAATCGTAGCGGCGGATATCCGGGTTGCCGATCTGGCTCCAGTCAGACGGCGCCTTGAGCACGGGCTGGACCGGCTCCTGCTTCGCCGCCGCCGCGGCAAATTCGCCGAAGCCGGCAGCCTTGCCGGAGGCATCGTGACGGATGATCCCGGATGAAACCGTGATCTCCGCAGCCGGCACGCCCCAGCTTTCCGCCGCCGCGCCAACCAGCATGGCGCGCGCGGTGGCCGCCGCGACCCGGTAGCGCTCGAAGGACGTGGTCATGGAGGTCGACCCGCCCGTCCCCTGGGCGAAACCGCCCCAGGCGAGGTTGCCATAGAGCTTCGGGTCGCCCGACGCGCCGCTGACGATGACCTGGTCCCAGTCCGCATCGAGTTCCTCGACCACAAGGGTCGCGATGCCGTGCCACGCGCCCTGCCCCATGTCGAACTGGGCGGACAGCACCGTCACCGTGCTTTCCGAGCCAATGGCGAGATAGACATCGAAGGGTGAAG
>JAVKCR010000563.1:0-8199 GCA_040222645.1 Rhodospirillales bacterium | reverse complement strand
GCATCGACTGGCTGGACGCCGCGCGCCTCGCCAATACCGCCGCCGGCATCGTCGTCGGCAAGGTCGGCACCGCCGCGGTGTTCGCGAACGAACTGACGTCGGCGCTGCACCACCAGGATATCGTTGCCGCCGAAGCCAAGGTGCTGAACCGCCAGGCGCTGCTGGAACAGATCTCGCGCTGGCGCCGTCTCGGCCTCAAGGTCGGATTCACCAACGGCTGCTTCGACCTGCTGCATCCCGGCCATGTCACGCTGATGCGCAAGGCCCGCGCCGCCTGCGACCGGCTGGTGGTCGGCCTGAATTCGGACGCTTCCGTCAAGCGCCTCAAGGGCCCGGAACGCCCGGTCCAGAGCGAGGCGGCAAGAGCCGCGGTGCTCTCCTCCCTCGCCGCGGTCGACGCGGTGACCCTGTTCGGCGAGGACACGCCGCTGGAGCTGATCCGCGCCATCCGGCCGGACCTGCTGGTCAAGGGCGCCGATTACAAGGTCGACGAGGTCGTCGGCGCGGATGTCGTCCAGGGCGGCGGCGGGCAGGTGCTGCTGGTCGATATCGAGGCCGGGCACAGCACCACCGCCATCATCGACCGCTCCCGCAACTGAGGCCCGCCATGTGCCGTCGTCACCGGAAGCGGACATGACGGACACCATCGGGCAGATCGTCGCGACCATACGGGACATGCTCTCCCGCGGGCCCGTGTCGCTCGGCCAGGTCACCTTCATCGGGCTGGAAGAGGCCCGCAAGCGGCTCGGCGAGGCGGACTGGCAGCGCCACCGGGAAAAGATCCGCACCAGCGTCGAGGCGATGCTGTCGGAACATTGCACCAAGGCGGACGCCTTCATCCGCAGCGCCGAAGACCAGTATCTCGTCGTCTTCTCGGGCGTGTCGGAGGAGGCCGCCGCGGTCCGTGCCGCGGCGATCGCCAGTTCGGTCAACTCGGTGCTGTTCGGGGACCAGGCATTCGACGGCATTCGCGTGCATGTCACCGTGACCGGCATCGACAACCTCTCGCATTCGACGCCGGCGACGGTCGCCGAAGTGATCGAGGCGCTGCGCCGGGACGCCGTGGCGCGCACGAAGGCCGGCGGCGGCAGTCCGGACGAGACGCTCAGCCTGGCGCTGGAACGGGCCGGCCGGCGGGCGAAACTGCGGCGCTCGCTCGTGCGGCCGCAGGAGCCGCCGCTTCGATACCTGTTCAATCCCTATTGGCATGTCCCGACATCCCGCGTCGCGACCTTCCGCTGCACCGCCCAGAAGCAATTGCCCCGCGGCGGAGGTACGCTCCGGGACTATGCGATCCTCGGCAGCGCGCCCTCGCCCGGCGAGATCCTGCAATTCGACATCGATGTGCTCGAGGAGGCGCTGCTGGCGCTGACCTTCGCCGTGCGCAAGGGATTGCGGGTCCACCTGGTGATCCAGCTGCATTTCGAGACGGTGGCCAGCCGCTCCGGACAGGCGGAACTGAGGGAGGTGCTGCGCCCGGCACCGCAGCCCCTGCGCAATCTCGTCTCCTTCAACCTCTCGGGCGTCCCGACCGGAATCCCGGGCAGCCGGCTCGGCGAGATCGGCCAGTTCCTGCACGGTTTCGGCACCCACCTCTCGGTCGACCTCGAACCGGACCTGCCGGTCGAAGCCTGCCGGGAACTGATGGAGAAGTTTGCGGCAGCAGGCATCCGCTTCATCTCCTACCGGCTGCCGACCAAGGTCGATGATGCCGATGTCCGCAAGGCCGCGACCGTCATCCGCGACGCGGGTTTGCGCAAGCTCGGCGGCGCCGTGCGCAACCTGATGCGCCCCGGCGACGTCACCGCGCTGGCCGCCGCCGGGTACGAATACATCGCCGGCCAGGTGATCGGCCGCTCGGCGGAGTTCCTGCCGGAACCCTACCGGATCGATTTCGACGGGGATGTCGTGATGTTCCCGCTACAGGACTAGGCGTCTCAGATCCCGAGCATGGCCCGGCGCAGCCTTCCGGCGGCGGCGCGGGCGAACCGCAGGGTCTGGTGCTTGCGGCGGGCCGCGTTCATGCCGGCGTCGGGCGCCTCGCGGATGATCGCGGCGGCGAAGGGATCGGCGACCAGGATGCCGAAATCCCCGGGCAGGATAACGTGAGGAAATTCCTCGTTCAGCGCTAAATAGAAGGCGTCGCAATGGGGCAGGTAATCCTGCCACTTGCCGTCCGAGCGGAAGTCCTGGATGGAGCTTTTCACCTCCACCACGATGAAGCGTCCCTTCTCGTCGATCGCCGCGATATCGACCCGCCGGCCGCCCTTCAGCTGGAATTCCGTCAGCGGCTCGTAACCGAGGTCAAAGAGGTGCCGGCAGACCCCGCGGGTGATCGCGAGCGCGGTTTCCGAGATGCGGCCGTCCGGCTGAATGTTCATCATACGTTCTCTCCGCCACAACCCTAAACCGGATGCCCGAGGCCGGGCAACCCGAATCGGCGTCGGGCCGAAAACTTGACCCCGGCCCGCATCGCTGCCATCTTCCTCCCCATGACGATGCATTTCGACATGATTTCGGCGCTACGACTTACGACCCCGGCCGCCTGAGCGGACCGGGCTTTCGCCGTCCTTCCTGTCGTTTCAACTGAACCTCGTCATTCCCATGTCTGATCTGTCCATCGCCTTCCAGCCCTGTGCCATGGCCTGCGCCCTCGCGCTGCGACTTATCGGCGGACGCCGGAGCTGATCCGCGGCTCTGCCGGCGTCCGTAGTCTTCCTGCCGCTCCCCAGATTTCCATGAAATGAACAGGGCCGCCCCGGTGAACCGGAGAGCGCCCGCGAGAAGGAGCAAAGACCATGGCAAAGATGCCCATCGGGAAGTACACGAAATTCCAGCCCGTCGATCTGCCGGACCGGCAATGGCCGTCGAAGACCATCGACAAGGCGCCGATCTGGTGCTCGGTCGACCTGCGCGACGGCAACCAGGCGCTGATCGAGCCGATGGATGCGGCGCGCAAGGCCCGCATGTTCCAGATGCTGGTGGAGATCGGCTTCAAGGAGATCGAGGTCGGCTTCCCCTCGGCCTCGCAGACCGACTTCGATTTCGTCCGCAAGCTGATCGACGACGGCATGATCCCGGACGACGTCACCATCCAGGTGCTGACCCAGGCCCGCGAGCATCTCATCGACCGCACCTTCGAATCGATCGAGGGCGCGAAGAACGCCATCGTGCATCTCTACAACTCGACCTCGACCCTGCAGCGCCGGGTGGTCTTCGGACTCGACCGCAAGGGGATCATGGATATCGCCGTGAAGGGCGCCGAGCAGGTCCGCCGGCTGGCCGATGCGCAGAGCACCACCAACATCGTCTACCAATATTCCCCGGAAAGCTTCACCGGCACCGAGCTCGACTACGCGAAAGAAGTCTGCGAGGCGGTGATGGACGTCTTCGGGCCGACACCGGACAAGCCGATGATCTTCATCCTGCCGGCGACCGTCGAGATGTCGTCGGCGAACATCTATGACGACCAGATCGAATGGATGCACCGGAACTTCAGGAACCGTGACTCGATCATCCTCTCGCTGCATCCGCATAACGACCGCGGCACCGGGGTTGCCGCCGCCGAGCTCGGCGTTATGGCCGGCGCCGACCGCATCGAAGGCACCCTGTTCGGCAATGGCGAGCGCACCGGAAACGTCGATGTCGTCACCCTGGCGCTGAACATGTTCACGCAGGGTGTGGATCCGGAGCTCGACTTCTCCGACATCGACGAGGTCCGGCGCTGCGCCGAATATTGCAACCAGCTGCCGGTGCACGAGCGTCACCCCTATGCCGGCGACCTGGTCTACACCGCCTTCTCCGGCTCGCACCAGGACGCGATCAAGAAGGGCATGACCGCGATGGAATCGAGCAATACCGGCAAGTGGGAAGTCCCCTACCTGCCCATCGATCCGATGGATGTCGGGCGGTCCTACGAGGCGGTGATCCGGGTCAACAGCCAGTCGGGCAAGGGCGGCGTCTCCTACGTGCTGAAGAGCGAGTACGGGCTCGACCTGCCGCGCCGCCTGCAGATCGGCTTCACCGACGTGGTGCAGCAGGTCGCCGACGTCTCCGGCAAGGAAATCACCCCGAAGGAGATCTGGCGCATCTTCGAGGAATCCTTCCTCACCCAGACCGCGCCGATCCGTTTCATCGAACATACCTCCATGCCCGATTCGCACGCCTCCGAACGCCGGGTGCTGACGGCGACCGTGGAGCATGACGGGGTTCGCGAGATCGTGACCGGCGGCGGATCCGGGCCGATCGACGCCTTCGTCGCGGCGCTGCGCGATTCTTGCGGCCTGGAAATCCGGGTGCTCGACTACCACGAACACGCCATGACCAAGGGGGCGGATGCCCGTGCCGCCGCCTATGTCGAGGCGGAAACCCCCGACGGCCGGAAGATCTGGGGTGTCGGCATTCATGCCAACATTACAACGGCTTCGCTCCGTGCGGTGGCGAGCGCCGTCAACCAGGCCTATGGCGAGAAGGTGTCGGAAGTGGCGGCGGCAGCGGCCAGCCGGCTCAAGCTGGTATCCTGAACATCGCCGTAACCGGCCATTGATCGAGGCTGAATTCGCTCCATCTCGTTATTGCGCCGCAACATCGCGGCCCTTGTATGAACGGGCGTTCGGCGCGATGATTTGCAACGGGAGCCGGCGGATAAGGGATTCCCCTCATTCCTCCGGCGGCCCGGACGGGTTACAGTCGGAGGGAACATGAGAGGCTCGAACTCGATGGATATGCGGGTAGCTCGTTTCAGGATCGGCGACATCGTCCGCCACCGCGTCTATCCTTTCCGCGGCGTCATCGTCGACGTCGATCCGGAATTCGCCAATACCGATGAATGGTACGCGGCGATCCCGGAAGACGTCCGGCCGCGCAAGGACCAGCCCTTCTACCACATCCTCGCCGAGAACGAGGAGACCTCCTACAACGCCTATGTTTCGGAGCAGAACCTGGTGCCGGACTTCCCGGACCCGGTCTCGCATCCGGATGTCGAGGACTTCTTCGACGGGATCGTCGACGGCCGCTACGTCACCAGCGAACGCGCGATGCATTGACGCGGCCCGGCGGGGCGCACGTCCACGGGCGGCAGATTTGTTGCCGCCTGAACATTGAACATTGAAATAATTTCATTACGTCGACCGGGGATCGACAGGGAGGATGTGACGATGGCGCTTGAACGCCTGCAGGATTTTTTCAGGCTCGAAGCGGCCGGCGGCATCGTGCTGATAGCGGCATCCGCGGCGGCTCTCATCGTCGCCAATACCGGCCTAGCCCCCTTTTACGACGCCTTTCTCGGCGCGCCGTTCACGGTCATCGCCGGACCGCTGGCGATCGAGAAGAACATCCTGCTGCTCGTCAATGACGGGCTGATGGCAATCTTCTTCCTGCTGGTCGGTCTCGAGATCAAGCGCGAGTTCGTCGATGGCGAACTGTCCTCCATGAGCCAGGCGATGCTGCCGGCCATCGCCGCTCTCGGCGGCATGGTGATACCGGCCGCGATCTACATCTGGGTCGCCTGGGGAGATCCCGCGGCAATCAACGGCTGGGCGATCCCGGCGGCGACCGATATCGCCTTCGCTCTCGGCGTCCTCGCACTGGTCGGTTCGCGCGCACCTCTGTCGCTCAAGGTCCTGCTCACCGCGGTCGCGATCTTCGACGATCTCGGCGCCATCGTGATCATCGCGCTGTTCTACACCTCGAGCCTGTCGGCTCTGTCGCTGGTGGTTGCAGCCGTGGCCATCGCCGGGCTCGCCATTCTCAACCGGATGAATGTCCGCAGCCTGATTCCCTACATCCTGCTCGGTATCGTGCTCTGGGTCGCGGTGCTCAAGTCCGGTGTCCACGCAACCCTCGCCGGCGTTGCGCTGGCCATGTTCATCCCCTTCAACGGCGGCCCGAGAGACGAATCCGAGCCGCCGCTCCGCGCCATGGAGCATGCCCTGCATCCCTGGGTCGCCTTCGGCGTGCTGCCGCTGTTCGGCTTTTGCAATGCCGGCGTTTCCTTCGCCGGGCTGGGTCTCGACACACTCGTCCACCCGGTAACGCTCGGCGCCGGGCTCGGTCTGGTCGTCGGCAAGCAGATCGGCATTTTCGGTTCGGTCTGGCTGGCCGTGAAGGCCGGTATCGCCCGCATGCCGGAAGGCACGAACTGGGCCCACATCTACGGCATGAGCGCGCTTTGCGGCATCGGCTTCACGATGAGCCTGTTCATCGGCGGGCTGGCCTTCGATTCACCGGAATTCGCCGCGCCGGTCAGGCTCGGCGTGCTCGGCGGCTCGCTGATCTCGGCGGCCTTCGGTTACCTGGTACTCTCGATGGTTGCTGGAAAGAGCCGCTCCGGCGAGCCGGCGGGGTGATTGTCAGGAAACCTTGCAACTACTACACCACGTTGCAGGGTTTCGGCACAGACCCTAACTGTTGTATTCTGCAGTGACCTATTGCGGAAATAACGGAAAATCGTATAAAAAATAGGCGTGCGTTTCTCAGTTCATGCGGCGCCTCTGCTTCGCGCCTGCGGCGTGTAGGCTGGACTTCCCCTGACATTGTGAACGTTACAGCAAGGACCGTGCACGGTTGCACGATCGATTAATTGTTAGAGGAAGACCAAGTCTATGGCTACAGGTACTGTCAAGTGGTTCAACCCGACGAAGGGTTATGGTTTCATCGAACCGTCCGAAGGCGGCAGCGATGCCTTCGTGCACATCACTGCCGTGCAGCGTGCGGGTCTTGATGGCCTGACCGAAGGTCAGAAGGTGTCGTACGAACTGCAGCGTGGCCGCAACGGCAAATCGTCCGCCGAAGATCTCAAGATCATCGACTAGCGATTAGATTGTCTCCCGCCGGGGCCGGAACTCCGGCGGGAGATGATCCGTAGACCTCCGGCCGCAGCCGGAGGGACTACCCCGCATCCCGCAACAGGGTTGCAAGGCTGATCGAGCGAAGCGTTGCTTCGGCGATCTGATCGATCTCTTGCGTCACTGCGCCAAGCGACCGGCCGATCGGGGTCATGTCGCCTTCTTCCCGCATTGCCGGCGCACAGCCCGCCGGCGATTCGAACAGGGCGATGATGTCGTAGAGCGACGTGCGCTTCGGGTTGGCGACGAAGCGATAGCCGCCGCCGACACCGCGCGCCGCCTCGACGAGGCCGGCGCGCCCCAGTTCCCGCAGCACTTTCGCCAGGTGATTGAGCGAGATGCCGTAGATCGCCGCGATCTCGCCGGCGGACATCTGCCGGTCCGGGTCACGCGCCAGTTCGGACGCCGCGTAGAGCGCGTAACGGGACGCCTTCTGCAGTCTCACTTCCCCGCCCCCTGCCCGAGCGTCATCTCGAGCTGCAGGTAGGGGCCGCCGCGCATGCCCTGCGCACGCAGGAAGGCAAGGTTCAGCAGGTCGTCGGTCGCCACCATGCTGCGCAGCTTGTCGACGCCACGATCGCGGAAGCGGTCGCAGATCGCCGAGAAAAGCCGGCTGGCAACCTTGGCGAGGCGCGCCTCGGGCTCGACCCCGAAGGCGAATATCCAGCCGCAGGGCGGCGAACCGAATTCCCAGGCCCGGATCTCGCCGACCACGTAACCGAGAAAGGCGCCGTCCCGCTCGGCCACCAGGAACACGCCATCGCGGCCATAGCGGCGGAACGCCTCGGCCCAGAATTCCGGCTTGGCCATCCCGGTGTTGCGGGCGTCAAGCGAGCAGACCGCCGCCATGTCCCCCTCCGCCGCCGGGCGGATGGTGATCGGCAGCCGGTTCGGGTCCGGCAGGTATTCGGTCGCAACGGTTGACATGCAGCCATATTGACACCCGGTGCGGCCCGTGTCATCTTAAATACGCATTGAGGTACGTATTTACTGATTTAGCGGATCGGTAATCGTCGGGAGCAGGATATGACCATCGATTTTCGCACGGAACCGGCCCGGTACAGGCATTGGAAACTGTCGGTCGACGGCGCCGTCGCCACCCTCGCGATGGACGTGGACGAGAAGGGCGGGCTGGTCGAGGGATATGACCTGAAGCTGAATTCCTACGACCTCGGCGTCGATATCGAACTCTATGACGCGATCCAGCGCCTGCGCTTCTGCCACCCGGAAGTCGGCGCGGTCGTCATCACCTCCGCCAAGGACCGGGTGTTCTGCTCCGGCGCCAACATCAAGATGCTGTCGCAATCGAGCCATGCCCACAAGGTGAACTTCTGCAAGTTCACCAACGAGACGC
>JAVKCR010000562.1:0-3029 GCA_040222645.1 Rhodospirillales bacterium | reverse complement strand
ACCAGCGCGAGATGGCGACCGCGCCGCTTGTCGGCGGGCGGGATGTCGAGTGGCAGGATTTCGTCGCCGGCGCTGCGCCGCATGCGCCGGTACCGGTCAAGGCGACCGATCCGCTCTACATCCTCTATACCTCCGGCACGACCGGTCAGCCCAAGGGCATCGTCCGCGACAATGGCGGCCATGCCGTCGCCCTGAACTGGTCGATGAAGGCGGTCTACAACATCGAGCCCGGCGAAGTGTTCTGGGCGGCGTCCGACATCGGCTGGGTAGTCGGCCATTCCTACATCATCTACGGCCCGCTGCTGCATGGCGCGACCTCGGTCATGTACGAGGGCAAGCCGGTCGGCACGCCCGATGCCGGCGCCTTCTGGCGGGTGATCGCGCAGCACAAGGTGGTCACCATGTTCACCGCGCCGACCGCCTTCCGCGCCATCCGCCAGCAGGACCCGAAGGGCGAGCTTATCGGCAAGTACGATCTCTCGAAGTTCCGGGCGCTGTTCCTTGCCGGGGAACGCTGCGATCCCGATACCCTGAAATGGGCCGAGGACGTGCTGAAGGTACCGGTCATCGATCACTGGTGGCAGACAGAAACCGGGTGGTCGATCGCGGCGAACTGCCTCGGTATCGAATATCTGCCGGTGAAACCGGGGTCTCCCACGCGCGCGGTGCCGGGCTGGGACATCCGGGTTCTCGACGCCGAGACGCACGAGGAGGTGCCGCGCGGCACGATCGGCGCCATCGTCGGCAAGCTGCCGATGCCGCCGTCGAGCGCCCCGACGCTCTGGAACGCGCCGGAGCGGTTCCATTCCGCTTACCTGTCGCATTTCCCGGGTTACTACGAGACCGGGGACGCCGGGATCATGGACGAGGACGGCTACATCTTCGTCATGGCCCGCACCGATGACATCATCAATGTCGCCGGCCATCGCCTGTCGACGGGCGCGATCGAGGAAGTCCTGGCCTCGCACCAGGACGTGGCGGAATGTGCCGTGATCGGGGTGACGGACAAGCTCAAGGGACAATTGCCGGTCGGTCTGCTGGTGCTCAGCGCCGGAACCAACACGCCGCACGAGACGGTGGTGAAGGAGGTCGTCGCCCTTGTCCGCCAGACCATCGGCCCGGTCGCCGCCTTCAAGCATGCCGTGGTCGTGAACCGGTTGCCGAAAACCCGGTCGGGCAAGATACTCCGCGCCACCATGGTGAAGATCGCCGACAGCGATGCCTACAAGATGCCGGCCACCATCGACGACCCGGCGATCCTCGACGAGATCCGCGAGGCATTGCGGACCATCGGTTACGCGGCCGATGCGGAGACCTGAGACAAGCGGCCGCACCGGGTCCATCCTGGCAGGAATTGCCGCGGCGTTCGCCGCGGCGCTGCTGCCGTTGTCCGGAGCGATGGCGCAGGAGGACAAGCCGGAAGTGCTGCATTGCGCGCGCATGGCGCATGCGGTGAAGTCCGGCGGCTTCGCCAGGTTCGGCGTTCAGCTCAAGCGGTACCGCACGGTCGCCGGCTTCACCCGGGTCAATCTGGCCTATGCGGGCATCGATTCCGACGGCGCCGGAATGTCGGGTGCGTTCGAATGCCGCTACAAGGCCGCCGAGGTCCGCCAGGGTACCTACAAGGCTGTCGCCGTCTTCGTCGACAGCGGCCGGCTGACCCGCGACGCGCTGGACAAGTACAACGCCCTCGTCGACGGGCAATAATCGCCGGGTCTTAACCGGTCGCTAACCATATGGCGGCATGATCGGGTACCGGAAACATGCGGCACCGGACATGGACGGCTACACCAATCCAGAAGAACGCGCAGCGGAAGTCATCCGCCAGCTTGATCGCTTCATTCGCGAAGGCCGCTCGCCCGGCAAGGGGATGAATTACGGCAAGTGGCAGGAACTCGCGCTGATGGAGATCACCAACGCGGTACGCGATGCCGAGAAGGTGGTCCGCGTGCGCGAGCATCACAATCTCCGGCTGGTCTTCACCTTCGTTTCCTGCGTCACGACCATCGGCTTCTGGGGTGGCGGCCTCATGGTCAACGCCAACTGGGGCCCGGTGGCATTCGCCATCTGGGCCGTGGTCGGGCTGGTCATGCTGATCTCGATCGGCGACCGGCTTGGCCGCCGACAGGTCGCCAAGTACCGTCACCGCCAGCGTATCGGTCGGCTGGAGCGTATCTCCTCGCTGGAGGACGAGCTCAAGGATCTCGAGGCGCGGATCAAGGAAAAGAAGGAAATCGCGGATCAACTCGGCATCCCCGTCGGGTCGTCCCGCTGATCGTATCCGGTGGCACTTGTAAGACCCGGCTTCCCCTCCTAAACAACAGGCAGAGGTCGGGGTGGCATGGCACTGAAAAATCGCAGGGACTACAAGTACGAAGACATCCGTGTGCTGCTGGTAGAGCCGTCCCGCAACGTACGGCTGGCGCTGCGTGCGTCGCTGGTCGATTACGGCTTCCGGGATATCCGCGATCTCGGCGAGGCGGCGAGCCTCCGGGAACGTTTCACCGAGATCAAGCCCGATCTCCTGGTGATCGACACCGCCGACAGGGGGGCGGAGGTCTGCGAACTCGTGCAGGATATCCGCAACCAGGAATTCGGCGACGATCCCTTCGTGCCGATCATCACCACCACCTGGGAGCCGACGTCGGAACTGGTCCGCGACATCATCAATTCCGGGGCCGATGACCTGCTGGTCAAGCCGGTTTCGGTGCAGAAGCTGGTTGACCGCATCCAGGTCCTGATCCGCTCGCGCAAGCCCTTCGTGGTGACCAGCAACTATATCGGCCCCGACCGGCGCAAGAGCGAGGACCGCGATTCGAGCATTCCGCTGATCGAGGTGCCGAACGTCCTCGCGCTCAAGGCCCGGGGCGTCGACGACTGGGTCGAGATGCAGGCGGTCGTCGATGCGGCGATCAAGGATGTGAATACGCGGCGGATGGAACGGAACGCCTATTCCATTGCCTTCACCGTCAAGCTCATCCTGACGGCCTACGAGAAGGGCAACATCGACGAGGACATCGAGGTTCTCC
>JAVKCR010000561.1:0-15768 GCA_040222645.1 Rhodospirillales bacterium | reverse complement strand
CGCGGAGAAGGCTTCCCGGCGTGCGCTGGAAGCCGCCGGCATCGACGGCAGCACGCTTGACCTGATCGTGCTCGCGACCGCGACGCCGGACCATACCTTCCCGGCCACAGCGACCAAGCTGCAATCCCGTCTCGGCATGACCGGCGGATTTGCCTTCGATGTGCAGGCGGTCTGCTCCGGCTTTCTCTATGCGGTCTCGGTCGCGGATTCGATGATCCGTCAGGGCCAGGCCCGCACCGCGCTGGTCGTCGGCGCGGAGACCTTCTCGCGCATCCTCGACTGGGAAGACCGGGGCACCTGCGTGCTGTTCGGCGACGGCGCCGGCGCCATCGTGCTGGCGGCGGGAGAAGACGGGCCGGGCAAGCCGGGCGTGCTGGCCACCATGCTGCGTTCCGACGGACGCCATCACGACCTGCTCTATGTCGATGGCGGTCCGTCCACCAACCAGAAGGCGGGCCTGCTGCGCATGCTGGGGCGTGAAGTCTTCAAGCACGCGGTGACCAACCTGGCCGAGATCGCGCATGACGTGCTGGACCGCGCCGGGCTGAAAGAATCCGACATCGACTGGATCGTGCCGCACCAGGC
Source organism: Rhodospirillales bacterium (assembly GCA_040222645.1). GTDB lineage: Bacteria > Pseudomonadota > Alphaproteobacteria > Rhodospirillales > HT1-32 > HT1-32. The sequence goes on along the minus strand of JAVKCR010000561.1, from coordinate 15,183 downwards.
AAACAAGCGGATCATCGACGCGACGGCGAGAAAACTCGGTGTCGACAATGGCAAGGTCGTGCTGACGGTCGAACGTCATGCCAATACCTCGGCGGCCTCGGTGCCGCTGGCGCTCGACGAAGCCGTGCGCGATGGCCGGATTAAGCCGGGCGACATGGTCCTTCTGGAAGCCATGGGCGGCGGTTTGACCTGGGGCGCCGCCGTCGTCCGGATGTAAGTGGTGTCCGATAGCTGCTTGATATTCAAAGCGGTTGACGCATTTCACCCGCGCAGTTACCGTTTTCGGGAAACGACGTTAACCAAAATCGTTCGATATCGTCAGCTCGCCGGGAAGAGGGAGACTACCGGCGCGGCTGCGCTAACAAGGGGGAAGAACAATGGGCGACACCGTTACGAGAGCCCAGTTGACGGAGGCTGTCTATCAGGAAGTCGGCCTGTCCCGTAATGAATCGTCGGAACTGATCGAGACCGTTCTCGAGGAAATCACGCGGTCGCTCGAGGATGGCGAAACCGTGAAGATCTCCTCGTTTGGCAGCTTTTCCGTACGTCAGAAAGGGCAGCGTATCGGCCGTAACCCCAAGACCGGCGATGAAGTGCCGATCCTGCCGCGACGGGTGCTGGTGTTTCGACCGTCCCAGGTTCTCAAGGCGCGGATCAACGGTGAAGCCATGCAGGGCAGCGACGATTGAGCGAGAGTAACCGGACCAAATCGGCACAGGCTTTCAGGACCATCAGCGAGGTCGCGGCGGAACTCGACCTGCCGCAACATGTGCTCCGGTTCTGGGAGACCAAGTTCCCGCAGGTCCGTCCGATGAAGCGTGGCGGCGGTCGACGGTACTACCGGCCGGAAGACCTCGTGCTGCTGCGCCGCATCCGAAAGCTGCTCTACGACGACGGCTATACCATCAAGGGCGTGCAGAAGCTGCTGCGCGATCCGTCTGCCAGGGTCGAGCCGGAAAAGTCCCCGTCCTCCGCGGAAGAGACGGCGAAACCGGCATCCGCCCCGGCGGTGCCGGATACGTCCGCGCTGCGCGAGATCATTGCTGAACTCGGCGAAATCAGGGCCCTTCTCGCCACCGGAAAATGATCCGAATGGCGCGTTGCCTTGCCCTGTCACCGCCAGTATAGTCCCGCCGCGTCGGAGCGTAGCGCAGCCTGGTAGCGCACCATACTGGGGGTGTGGGGGTCGTGGGTTCGAATCCCGCCGCTCCGACCATTCTTCCACTCCCCATTCTTCCACCCTCAGGGCAGATCAGGGACCGGCCCGGAATGCCAGACGAGAACGATCCCGCCAGGAAACGTTTCTTCGCCTGCGTCAACAGGCGCTTCACCCACGAGAAGCCGTCCTGCGCCCAGCGCGGGTCGCTGGAACTGATCGACCGGCTGGAATCGATTCTCCGGGAACGTGGAATCGACTGCACGGTCGAGCGCAAGGTCTGCCTCAATCTCTGCCTGAAGGGCCCCGCGATGCGGATCGTGCCGGGCGGCGAGATCTTCACCGAAATTTCCGAAGACCGCCTGGCCGAGATCGCCGACGCCCTGGAAGCCGAGTTTGGGCGCAAGGATGCGGGCGACGGCGACATGTCGAGCATGTTCTGGCCGGGCGGCTGAGGCCGGGCGTTCAGATCTGTTCGCAGCGCTTCATCAGCAGCAGCAGGTCTTCCGACGCGAAGGCGGTCTCGAAGGGCTGGGCGTGGATGGTGATGGCCGGGGTCTCGCCAAACGTCTTCTCGATCTTCAATTGCACCACCTGGCGGTCGTCACGCCAGACGATGCCGGTCAGCGCGTCGAGGCAGGCCTTGGCCACATTGTCGGCATCGTAGCGCCGGGCGAGGTCGGAGCCCTCGATCCAGATCTTGACGGAGTAGTCGAGATAGGAGGCGTGCAGGTCCTTCAGTTCCTTGCGGGCGAGGCGGGTCATGTGCTGTTTCAGCGTGCCGCCGCGGGTGGTCACCGTGCCGAACCGGCAGACGACCTGGTCCTGGAACCGGGCGACCCGGCAGGCCGCAGAGCCGCGCCAGCCATGCGAGGCACTCATGGCCTACTTTCCGGCAGGCCTGGCCCGCGTTGCGACGTTTGTAGTTTCAGGGGCATCGATTGTTCCGCTTGCGCAACGATGGTCAGTGCTTTTCCGAAACGGCCCGGCGGCCGGCATCGGTCAGCTTGCAGACCAGCCAGTCGGGCTTCATCGGATTGGCGAACCACGGTTCGGCCCAGCCCTGCTTGATGCAGGCCCGGATGGTGCGTTCGCTGTAGCGTTGCCCGTCGCTGTCGAACAGCGGCAGCTTGCCGCCGGGCTGCGAAAGCCCCCGCTTCAGCCATCCGATCTGTGACGCCGTCGGTTTACCCATAGCACAGTTTCCCATGTCCGAGCCTGTCGGACACGGGCATGGTACGGTAATATTCGCGCTGCGGGAATAGGCGCGCGAACACAAAGGAGCGAGAGCGGTGACCGACGAAACACGATCCGACATCTGCATCCTCTACGTCACCGCCTCCGGCCGGGAGGAGGCGGTTCGCATCGGCCGCGCCGTGGTGGAACGGCGGCTTGCCGCCTGCGCCAATGTCGTCGGACCGACCACGGCGATCTATCGCTGGCAGGACGAGATCTGCGAGGACGAGGAGGCGGTGCTGATCCTGAAGACGACGGCCCGGCTCGCCGACGAGGCGGTGGCGGAAATCCGCAACCTGCACAGCTATGACCTGCCTTGCGTGCTGCGGTTCGATATCGCCGGCGGTCTGCCGCCGTTTCTCGCCTGGGTCGCGGACGAGGTGGGGTGAGCCAGGTTCGAGGTTCGCAAACGTGGAAGCTGGCGCAATGCAACCTGGCAATGAGGCGGCCCAGCGGAATTGATTGCGGCGAGGTTCGGTGCCGTATCGGTATCGCTTGAAACTGTGCCGGGGTCAGAAGAACGATAACCGTTCAGCCGCCGAAATTTCTGACGTGTTGACGGGGAGTCTCAAGAGCCGAGCAGCATCCCTGGATGCCATGTTTGTCGAGCCTGACTCCGGGCATCAGGTGCTGGCAACATGATGTGGAGGCTGGTGTCCTACGGACCCACTCTTTGATGTTCCTGAAAAACCGTCGATTCCAGACTGTCACCATCATTCGTGGTTGCGTGTTCAACGAATGTCGGCAGACCGGATGGTATGACGGTGTCGGATCGCGCCATCCCGAGAAATATATGTTTTGAAGAACTTGGACTCATCGGAAACCAGCAGGGGTCGTCGAACGTTCCTGCGTAAACGCCAACGTGGTCCGGAAAGCGTTCGAAGCTCAGCCAGAGTTTGGTGCCGCAATATTCACAGAAATGGGCCCGTACGATCTTTCCCGAACCTCGCGAGGTTTGTTCGTAGGTTTTCGGTGCGCCGGCAAGCAGGACAAGGTCATCCTTGCCAAAAATCGGTTCAACCATATAGGCCGAACCGGTCGCTTTCTGACAGAATCGGCAATGGCAGACAGTTACCCGGCTGGGCTCTGCCGTGGTCGCATACCGAATGCGGCCACAAAGACACCCGCCCTCATTTCCGCTCATTGCCTGTTTCGCTCCAGGTTGCCTCACAAACGGTGAGGGGACATCGAAACATATCGCAGCGCAATCGGCCAGCTACCGTTGGCACTGGCCTGAGGCAGACCGGTCTGGTGTCGAGAACTAACGCAGGGATGGGTCTGGCAGTTTCACTGTCGCGGTTGCCAGCGCGGCGATGCCTTCGCGCCGGCCGGTAAAGCCTAGTTGCTCGGTCGTGGTCGCCTTGACCGAAACCCTTTCGACGGTCAGGCCGAGGATTTCCGCGACACGCCTCCGCATTGCCGCGCGATGCGGACCGATCTTCGGCGCCTCGCAGACGATGGTGACGTCGACATGCACGGTTTCGCCGCCCTTGTCCGCCACCAGCTTCTGCGCATGCGCCAGGAACCGGTCGGACGGGGCGCCGCGCCATTGCGGGTCGCTCGGCGGGAAATGGTCGCCGATATCGCCCTCGGCGATGGCGCCGAGCAGGGCGTCGGTGATCGCGTGCAGCCCGACATCGGCATCGGAATGACCGGCGAGCTTCGCCGTGTGCGGCACCGTCACGCCGCAGACGATGACGGCATCACCCGGCTCGAAGCGGTGCACGTCATAGCCGTTGCCGGTGCGGAAATCGAATGACGGCCCGGTGGTGCTCTGCATGGCTTCGAGATCCTCGTTGGTGGTGATCTTGACGTTGCGTTCCTCGCCGGGCACGCCGACGACGCGATGGCCGGCCGCTTCCATCACCGCGGCGTCGTCGGTGAGCGTGCGTCCGGCGGCGGCGCGGTGGGCGGCGAGGATGTCGGCAAAACGGAAGCCCTGCGGCGTCTGGGCGCGCAGCACCGAGGCGCGGTCGAAGGTCTCGCCGAGCAGCGTACCCTCGCCGCGGCGTTTCAGCGTATCGACGACCGGCAGCACCGGAATGGCCCCGGTCTCGCTCTCGAGGGCTGCCAGCACGGCATCGATGATCGCCGGCGAGATGGCGGGGCGCGCCGCATCGTGGATCAGCACTGCGTCGGGCGCGCCGGCCGCCAGCGCTTCCAGGCCGTTGCGGACGGAATCCTGCCGTTCGGCGCCGCCGTAGACCGGCTCCGCGATATCGAGGCCGGCGGTGGCCGCCCGGTAGAGCCCGACATCGTCCGGATGGATGACGGCCCGGATTTCACCGACCCCGGGATGGCCGAGGAACGCCTCGATGGTGCGGCGGATCACCGGTGCGCCATCCAGTTCGGCATATTGCTTCGGCAACTCGCCGCCGAAGCGCGAGCCGCGGCCGGCGGCGACGATCAGGACAGCGGCGTTCATCGGCTTCCACATCTCTTGGTCGGGCGCGCGAAACTAGCCCCGGGTCCGGCGCTTGCCAAGGGCGGCGAGGATCGCTGTTTCCAGCGCCATCGGCATTCGCTATGAGTACCGCCATGACCTACGCCCTCATCGTCGCGCTTGCCGCCCTCATCTGTCTTGCCGCGCTTGCCACCGGTGCGCTCCGGCTTCGTCACGAGGCGCGCTCTGCCCACCTGTTGCTGCTGGCAGCTGCCGGGTCCGGGGTGACGCTGACGGTGACTGTGCGCATTCTCGACGGGTGGCATGCGGATCTCTCGACCGCGCTCTGGGCGACGACGGCGGCAACGACCCTGATCGCCTTCGTGCTGACGGCGCTGCGTGTCATGTCGACCAGCTACCTGACGCTGCTCGGCCCCTACATGCTCCTGCTCGGCTGCCTGGCGATGGCGCTTTCCGCCGGGTCTTCGACCCCGCCGCCGATGGCGTCACTCAGCATGCCGGTGATCGTGCATGTCATCGATTCGGTGCTGACCTACGGCCTCGCCACCCTCGCGGCGGTCGTCGCACTCGCGGCGACGCTGAAGCAGCGGGCGCTGAAGACCAAGCGGGACGGGGAGATCGTCCGCCGGCTGCCGTCGGTTGCGGAATCCGAGCGACTGGTCTTCCGGCTGCTGATCGTCGCGGAAATCCTGCTCTTCGTGGGGCTGATGACGGGCTCCATCCTGTCCTACCGGCAGGATGGCGTGATGCTGCCGTTCGATCACAAGACCTTCCTGACCGCGCTTTCCTTCCTTGTCATCGGCGCGTTGATCGCGCTGCACGTCTTCATCGGCATGCGTGGCCGGGCGGCCGCGCGCTTCGTGCTGATTGCCTGGATCCTGCTGACTCTCGGCTACCCCGGGGTGAAGTTCGTCACCGATATCCTGATCGGTTGACCGGACGACCTTGCCAACCCGGCGATATTGTGATGAATAATCACGCAATCTTCCGCGGTGCCTAAATATTGACCATCTCCATCGGATCTATCGGGCTTGAGAGCCCCGTGTTGCTCGCGCCGATGTCCGGCGTGACCGACATGCCGTTCCGCCGTCTCGTCAAGCGCTGGGGCGTCGGTCTCGTCGTGTCCGAGATGATCGCCAGCCGCTTGATGGTGCAGCAGAATATCCGGACCATGAAGATGACGACGAATTGCGCCGAGGAGCATCCGATGGCGGTGCAACTCGCGGGCAACGAACCGGACGTGATGGCCGAGGCGGCCAGGCTGAACGAGGACCGGGGCGCGGCGATCATCGACATCAACATGGGCTGCCCCGTCAAGAAGGTGGTGAACGGCTATGCCGGCTCGGCGCTGATGCGCGACGAGGCGCTGGCCGGCCGCATCATCGAGGCGGTCACCGGCGCGGTGTCGCTGCCGGTCACGCTGAAGATGCGTCTCGGCTGGGATGACGCCAACCGCAACGCCCCGAAGCTGGCGCGTATTGCCGAAGAGGCCGGCGTGCGCATGATCACCGTCCATGGCCGCACCCGCTGCCAGATGTATAACGGCAGCGCAGACTGGGAGGCGATCCGGGCGGTTCGCGAGGCGGTCTCGATTCCGCTGATCGCCAATGGCGATATCGTTGCTGCCGAGATGGCCCGGGACTGCCTGTCGCAATCCGGTGCGGACGGCGTGATGGTTGGCCGCGGCTGCTATGGCCGGCCGTGGTTCCCGGCCCAGGTCGCACATTTCCTGAAGACCGGCGAACGTCTCGCCGACCCCGGTCTCGGCGCGATCCACGCGACGGTGCGCGAGCATTTCGAGGATATCCTGGTGCATTACGGCACCGACCAGGGACTGCGCATCGCGCGCAAGCATATCGGCTGGTATTCGCAGGGGCTTCCGGACAGCGCCGGTTTCCGCCAGTCCGTGAACAACGGTGGCGATGTCCGGGGTGTGACCGCCGCGATCGATGACTTCTTCTCGGCAGCTTGCGACAGGATTGCGGCGTGATGGCGAAACTGGCATTTCTCCGTGGCCGTACGGGCGGTACGCCTCCCGCAGATCATTCGGCGATCCTGAACGCCCTGACGGCGGCCATCATCGTTCTCGACGAAAGCAATCGCGTCACCTACGTGAACGGTTCGGCGGAACAGTTCTTCGAGGCGTCCTCGGCAATCCTCATCGGCCAGTCGATCAGCGACCTGCTGCCGCATGACAGTCCGCTGATCATGCTTGTGATCCAGGCACGCGAATCAGGCAGCCCGGTTTCCGAATACGAGGTGTCGATCCATTTTCCGAAGATCGGCGAGCAGTTCGTCGGCGTCGACGCGTCGCCGGTCTCCGAGGAGCCGGGCACCGTCGTCATCGCGCTGCACCAGCAGACCATCGCCCGCAAGATCGGCAGCCAGATCAGCCGCCAGCGCACGGTGCGATCGGTGACCGCCATGGCCGGATTGCTGGCGCATGAAGTGAAGAACCCGCTATCCGGTATCCGGGGCGCGGCCCAGCTCTTGTCGAGGAACGCCACGGATCCCGACCGGGAGCTGACCAGCCTGATTTGTGACGAGACCGACCGGATCTGCGACCTGATCGACCGTATCGATGTCTTTGCCGACCGTCGGCCGGTGGAACGCAGCGAAGTCAATATCCACCAGGTTCTGAAGCATGTCCGCAAGGTCGCACAGGCCGGCTTCGGGCGGAATATCCGCTTCAAGGAGGAATACGACCCCTCGCTGCCGCCGGTCTACGGACACCGCGACCAGCTGGTCCAGGTTTTCCTCAACCTGATCAAGAATGCCTGCGAGGCGGCGCCCGAAGTCGGTGGAGAGGTGGTGCTGACCACAGCCTACCAGCACGGCGTGCGGTTTGCCGTTCCGGGGACGGACGAGGTTCTCCGGCTGCCGCTGGTCATCGGCATCATCGACAATGGTGGCGGCATTTCCGAGGAAATCCGGCCGAACCTGTTCGATCCGTTCCTGACGACCAAGCCGAAGGGCAGCGGTCTCGGTCTCGCGCTGGTCGCCAAGATCGTCAGCGATCATGGCGGCGTGATCGAATACGACACCCGGCCGGGACGAACGGAATTCCGCGTGTCGCTGCCGATGCCGTCGCGCCGGAAACGCCGCCCGGCCATAACGGGAGAAAGTGCAGAATGACCCAGCACACCATCCTTGTCGCGGATGACGATCGCGGCATCCGGACCGTCCTGACGCAGGCGCTGGCGCGGGCCGGCTACGAGGTCAAGACGACCGGCAACGCCGCGTCGCTGTGGCGCTGGGTGGCGGCGGGCGAGGGCGACCTTGTGATCACCGACGTGGTGATGCCGGACGAGAACGGCCTCGACCTGATTCCGCGAATCAAGCATATCCGCCCCGATCTCAAGATCATCGTGATGAGCGCGCAGAACACGCTGCTCACGGCGGTGAAGGCGACCGAGCGGGGCGCCTTCGAATATCTTCCGAAGCCGTTCGATCTCGACGAACTCGTCCGCGTCGTGCAGCGGGCGCTCGAGGCCCGCAGCCGGACACGGGTCGAAGGCGAGGATCTGCCGGACGACGGCGGCCTGCGGCTGATCGGCCGCTCGCCGGCGATGCAGGAGATCTACCGCACCGTCGCACGTCTCATGAACACCGATCTCACGGTCATGATCAACGGCGAGTCCGGCACCGGCAAGGAGCTGGTTGCCCGCGCCCTGCATGAGTACGGCCGACGCCGCAACGGACCGTTCGTTGCCGTCAACATGGCGGCGATTCCGCGGGAACTGATCGAGAGTGAACTCTTCGGTCACGAGAAAGGCGCCTTCACCGGGGCGACCGTGCGCACCGCCGGCCGCTTCGAGCAGGCGGAAGGCGGCACCCTGTTTCTCGACGAGATCGGCGATATGCCGATCGAGGCGCAGACCCGGCTGCTGCGCGTGCTGCAGGAGGGTGAGTTCACCACGGTTGGCGGACGGTCGCCGATCCGCTCCAATGTCCGCATCATCGCCGCGACGCACCGCGACCTGTCCCAGGCGCTTCGCCAGGGGCTGTTCCGGGAGGATCTGTTCTACCGCCTGAACGTGGTGCCGCTGCGCCTGCCGCCGCTGCGCGACCGCAAGATGGATATCCCGCAGCTGGTGAATCATTTCCTTGCCCAGGCCGTCGATGAAGGCCTGCCGGCGAAAACCATCGATCCGGAGGCGCTCGACAAGCTCAAGGAATATGACTGGCCGGGCAACGTGCGTGAGCTGGAGAACCTCATCCGGCGCCTGATCGCTCTCTATTCCGAGGAGGTTATCGGCTATGAAGCGGTTGTCTCTGAACTCGAGGACCACGGCCGCGCGGCTGGCGGTGGCGCCGAGAACGCCGACGGGCTCGGCGGCGCGGTCGAACGGCATCTGCGGGAATATTTCCGGGCGCATGGCGAATCGCTGCCCGCGGCAGGGGTCTATGAGCGCGTCCTCCATGAAATCGAACGCCCGCTGATCGGCATCTGCCTGGAGGCGACACGCGGCAACCAGATCAAGGCGGCGGCGCTTCTCGGCCTCAACCGGAACACGCTGCGGAAGAAAATCCGCGAATTGGACATCCCCGTCGTCCGCGGCGTAAACTGACCCCCCTCAGCCGGATCGATATCCGGCTTATTTTTGCCGGCTGAAAATGTCCGAACCTCCGATCACCAGCAGTGCGACCAACGGCCCGCCGGCCGGGCAATCCGCCGGCCGCCGCTTCATGCCGGGCTGGTTGCGGACCCTGCAATTCTGGTCCGAACGCAAGGGAATCGGCGACAAGCTGGCGATCGCGCTGCTGATTGCCGCCGGCATCAGCGCCATCGTCACCTTCATCGCCATGGCGCAGGCCAATCCGGGCGGCAGCACGCGAACGATCGTGCGGATGCTGTTCGTCGATTTCGGCCTGCTGATCCTGCTGGGAATCCTGCTCGGACGACGCATCGTGCGTCTCTGGCTGGCGCGGCGGCGGGGCGAGGCGGGATCGCGCATGCAGGCGCGGTTCGTCTTCCTGTTCAGCCTGATCGCGGTCGCACCGGCGCTTCTGGTGGCGGTGTTCTCCGCGTTGTTCCTCAATATCGGGGTCCAGGGGTGGTTCAGCGACCGGGTCCGTACGGCGGTCAGCGAATCGCTCAATGTCGCGGAAGCCTACGTGCGCGAGAACATGCAGGCGATCGCCGCCGATACCGCCGCCATCGCCCTGGTGATCGACCGGCAGGCGCCGCAATTGTCCCGCGACGTCAATTACTTCACCGAAGTCCTGACGAATGAGACCTTCAACCGCAACCTGGCGGAATCCATCGTCTTCCGACATGCGGGGGAGCAGCGCCTGGTGGTGGCCCGCGGCGGCCTCGGCCTGTCGCTTGCCGATGAATCGATACCGGAATATGCCTTCGCCCAGGCCAATTCCGGAGAGATCGCGGTACTGGCGGATGGCGCGACGGAACGGGTCCGTGCGCTGGTCCGGCTGCGCTCGATGCCGGAGCTCTACCTCTATGACGGGCGATATCTCGACCCGAAGGTCAGCAATTACCTGCAGACCACGCGCCGCGCCGTCGAGGATTACGAACGCCTTGAGACCGAACGGTCGGGTATCGAGATCACCTTTGCGATGATCTTCGGCATCGTGGCTCTGCTGTTGCTGTTCATCGCGATCCTGATCGGTTTCGCGGTCGCCAACCGGCTGGCGAGGCCGATCGGTGAACTGGCGAACGCGGCGGAAAAGGTCCGTGCCGGCGACCTCGGGGCGCGGGCGCCGGAAACCCGGGCCGGGGACGAACTCGACCTGCTGTCAGGCGCCTTCAACCGGATGACGCAGCAACTCGAACTGCAGCAACGGGAACTCCTGTCGACCAATTCCGAACTCGACGAGCGCCGCCGTTTCACCGAGGCGGTGCTGGAAGGCGTATCGGCGGGGGTTGTCGGCCTGACAGCGAAAGGCACGATCGATCTTGCGAACCGTGCGGCTTCGGAACTTCTCGGCATCGATCTCGATGAGCGGACCGGCGAGGCGATGGTCTCCGTTGCGCCGGAGTTCACCGAGCTCATGGCGACCGCCATCGGTCACCCGGCCCGCACCGTAAGCGGCAATATCGAGCGTACCCGTGCCGGTCATCCGCAGACATTGCATGTTCGCGTCGCCAGCGAGACGAGCGACGCCGGCGTTGCCGGCTTCGTCGTCACCTACGATGACATTTCGGACCTGCTGACCGCACAGCGTCAGGCCGCCTGGTCGGATGTCGCCCGCCGGATCGCGCACGAGATCAAGAACCCGCTGACCCCGATCCAGCTTTCGGCAGAGCGCCTGAAACGGCGCTATCTCAAGCAGATAACAGACGATCCCGATACCTTTTCCGCCTGTACAGACACCATCGTCCGCCAGGTCGGTGACATCCGCCAGATGGTTGATGAATTCTCCAATTTTGCCCGCATGCCCCGGGCGGTTCTGGAGCGGGAAGATATCGGCAAGATCTGCCGCGATGCGCTGTTCCTCCAGAAGCAGGCCCACCGCGATATCGACTTCAGCTCGGAAATCGGCGAGGGCATCATGTTTGCCTGCGACCGGCGGCTTATCGGCCAGGCGATCACCAACCTGCTGCAGAATGCCATCGATGCGATAGAGGGCCGCGAGAAGCCGGCGGACGGCTCCGATCTCCCGAAGGGAGAGATCGAGCTGTCGGTAACCTCGGAAGATGGCCGGCATGTCGTTACGGTGACGGACAACGGCAGGGGGCTGCCCAAGGAAAACCGCAGCCGCCTGACGGAGCCCTATGTCACGACACGGGCGAAGGGAACAGGGCTCGGACTCGCCATCGTCAAGAAAATCATGGAAGACCATGGTGGGCGATTGTACCTTGAGGATGCGAACGGGGCTGGCGCGCGAGTCCGCCTCGTCTTCCATGCCAAGACCGTCGCGACGGGCGGCGGCACACCCCAGGCAGCACAATAGACCCGGCGATCGAGGCTTATGGCGCACGACATTCTAATCGTCGACGATGAAACCGACATCCGGGCACTGATCTCAGGGCTCTTGCAGGATGAAGGCTATGCAACCCGTGAGGCGTCGAATTCGGACGAGGCGCTGGCCCAGATATCGTCGCGCCAGCCGAGCCTGATCATCCAGGACATCTGGCTGGAAGGGTCGCATCTCGACGGTCTCGGCATCCTGCGGCGCGTGGCGCGCAATCATCCCGACGTTCCGGTGGTGATGATCAGCGGCCACGGCACCATTGAGACCGCGGTCGATGCCCTGAAGGAAGGCGCCTACGATTTCATCGAGAAGCCGTTCCAGGTCGACCGGCTCCTCGTCGTTGTCGAACGCGCCATCGAATCCTCGCGGCTTCGGCAGGAAAACCGTGAATTGCGGATTCGCGCCGGCGATGCCGAGGAACTGGTCGGCAACTCCGCGGCGATCCAGCAGATCCGCCAGGCGATCGGCAAGGTGGGGCCGACGGGCTCGCGCGTGCTGATCACCGGTCCGGCCGGCGCCGGCAAGGAAGTGGTGGCGCGGCTGATCCATTCCCGTTCGTCGCGGTCGGTTCAGCCCTTCGTGGTGGTGAACTGCGCGACCATGCGGCCCGAGGCCTTCGAGACCGAATTGTTCGGCATCGAGCCGGCAGCCAATGGCGAGGATGACGAACGCCGCCGCGTCGGCGTGTTCGAACGCGCCCATGGCGGAACCCTGCTGCTCGACGAGGTTGCGGACATGCCGCTGGAGACCCAGGGCAAGATCGTGCGGGTACTGCAGGAACAGACCTTCGAACGGGTCGGCGGCAACCACAAGGTCAGCGTCGATGTCCGCGTGATCGCGACCACCAACCGCGATCTCGAGCACGAGATCGTCGAGGGGAATTTCCGCGAGGACCTGTTCTACCGGCTCAACGTCGTGCCGATCCCGGTACCCGCACTGGCGCGGCGGCGCGACGACATCCCGCTGCTTGCCCGGCATTTCATGGCGCGGTCGGCGTCCGCCACGGGCGTGCGTCCCCGTCCGTTCGGCGAAGATGCGATGGCTGCCCTGCAATCCTACGCCTGGCCCGGCAATGTCCGGCAACTGCGCAACGTGGTGGACTGGGTGATGATCATGGCGCCGGGGGAGGGCGAGGATCCGGTCACCGCCGAGATGCTGCCGCCGGAAATCGGTGCCAACGCCCCTGAATCGCTGTCGGCGGCCAAGGCCGCCGAGATCATGGCGCTGCCGCTCCGCGAGGCGCGGGAGCTGTTCGAGAAGCAGTACCTGGAAGCCCAGATCCAGCGGTTCGAGGACAACATCTCGAAAACCGCGAAGTTCGTCGGCATGGAACGGTCGGCCCTGCACCGCAAGCTCAAGTCTCTCGGCATTCACGGAGAAAAGTCGTGAAGGTGATCGTTTGCGGCGCCGGCCAGGTCGGCTTCAATATTGCGCGCTACCTCGCCATGGAGAATGCCGACGTCACGGTGATCGACCAGACCGCGGAACTCACCCGCAAGATCTCGGACTCGCTCGACGTCACCGCGATCCAGGGCTTCGCCTCGCATCCGCCGGTGCTGGAGAAGGCCGGTGCCAAGGACGCGGACATGATCATCGCGGTCACGGCGGCCGACGAGGTCAACATGATCGCCTGCCAGGTCGCGCATTCGCTGTTCAACGTGCCGACCAAGATTGCGCGCATCCGCAACCAGAACTATCTCGACCCGCTCTGGGGCGATCTGTTCAGCCGCGACCACATGCCGATCGACCATATCATCTCGCCGGAAGTGGAAGTGGCGCGCGCCATGAGCCGCCGCCTGCAGGTGCCCGGCGCCACCGACATGATTCCTCTGGCGAATGACAAGGTGCGGTTGATCGGCGTGCGCTGCCTGAAGGAATGCCCGCTGATCAACACGCCGCTGCGGCAGCTGACCCAGCTGTTCCCGGACCTGCATATCGTCATCGTCGGCATCCTGCGCGACGACAACGCGATCATCCCGTCGCCCGACGACCAGATGGTGGCCGGCGATATCGCCTATTTCGTCGTCGATACCGAGCATGTGGCCCGCGCCATGGCCGCCTTCGGCCATGACGAGAGTGAGGCCCGGCGCATCGTCATCCTCGGTGGCGGCAATATCGGGCTCTGCCTCGGCCAGATGATCGAGGACACCTATCCGGGCATGAACGTTAAGATCATCGAGAGTTCCAGGGAGCGCGCCGAGGCGGTCGCCCGCTCGCTGCCGGACATGGTGGTCCTGCATGGCGACGTTCTCGACCCGGAACTGCTGCACGAGGCGAACGTCAAGCTTGCGGAAACCGTGGTGGCCGTCACCAATGACGACGAAACCAACATTCTCGCCTCGCTGCTCGCCAAGCGTTACGGCGCCCAGCGATCGGTGACGCTGATCAACAAATCGACATATTCGCCGCTGATAACCTCGCTCGGTATCGACGTCGTCGTCTCGCCGCGGGCGATCACCGTCTCGACGATCCTGCAATATATCCGACGCGGCCGCATCCATGCGGTGCATTCGCTGCATGAGGGGTTCGGCGAGCTGATCGAGGCGGACGCGCTGGAGACCTCGCCGCTGGTCGGCACGCCGCTGCGCGAGGTCAATCTGCCGTCCGGGGTGCTGATCGGCGCCGTGGTGCGCGACGGCTCGACCGTGATTTCGCCGCGCGGCGATACCGTGGTGAAGGCCGGCGACCGGGTGGTGCTGTTCGCCGCCGCAAAATCCGTGAAGAAGGTGGAGGCGATGTTCTCCGTCCGGCTCGAATATTTCTGACCAGGAGATCCCGTCATGTCCCGCATTGCCTATGTCAACGGCCGCTACGTTCCCCATGGCGAGGCCTCGGTTCATATCGAGGATCGCGGCTACCAGTTCGCCGACGGCGTCTACGAGGTCGTCGCCGTCCGGGACGGGGAGTTCTGCGACAAGCAGGGCCATCTCGACCGGCTCGACCGGTCGCTGGCGGAACTGCGCATCCGGCCGCCGGTCGGCCGCGCCGCGCTGGAAGTGATCCTGCGCGAGGTCGCGCGCCGCAACGGCGTGCGCAACGGCCTGGTCTACATGCAGGTGACCCGGGGCGTGTACCCGCGCAACCACCCGTTCCCGCCGGAGACGGTGAAGAGCGCGCTGGTGGTCACCGCCAAGCGGTCGGTTGCGCAGGACCCGGTCAAGACGGCGAACGGCATCGCGGTGATTTCCGTACCCGACCAGCGCTGGGCGCGCTGCGACATCAAGAGCGTCGGCCTGCTGGCCAACGTGCTGGCCAAGCAGCAGGCGCGCGAGGCCGGCGCCTATGAAGCCTGGCAGATCGATCGCGACGGGTTCGTTACCGAGGGTTCCTCGACCAATGCCTGGATCGTCACACGTGATAACGAACTTGTTACCAGGCCCGCGACCAATGACATCCTCCGGGGGATCACCCGGGAGACGCTGCTGCGGGTTGCCCGGAAACGTGGCCTGAA
>JAVKCR010000560.1:0-6169 GCA_040222645.1 Rhodospirillales bacterium | reverse complement strand
GAATTCCTTGCGCCGGCGTCCCAGCATGTGGTGAATGATCGTCATCAGCACCACCGCGGTCAGTTTCGCATGCAGCCAGCCCTGCATGCCGGCCTCCACATGCCAGGCCAGCATGGCCAGCCCGAAGATCCAGGCGACGATCATCGCCGGGTTCATGATGGCGCGCAGCAGCCGCCGCTCCATCACCTTGAACGTCTCCGACATGGCGGAACCCGCTTCCGCCGCGCAATGATAGACGAACAGCCGGGGCAGGTAGAGCAGACCGGCCATCCAGGCGAACACTGAGATCAGGTGGACCGACTTGATCCAGAGATACCACTCCCCGATGAACTCGATCATGCAGTCCTCCCGTTGGCGACACGTCCGCCGCCGCTGATATCGATGATGCAGCCATCCTCATGTTCCTCCGCGCAGGCAAGCGGCGCACCGGCCAGCGCATCGCGCACCAGGGCGGCGAGACAGCGGATGAAGGCCGGGTGGGAATTCAGCGCCGGCACCCGCCTGTAGCCGGGAACGCCGTTGGCGTGGGCAAGTTCCCGGTACTCGATATCCAGCTCGACCAGGGTTTCGGAATGATCCGAGACGAAGGCGACCGGGAGGATCACCAGCGAGGCGCCGTCCCTGCCTGCACGTACGATCTCGTCCTCGGTCGAGGGCTTCAGCCATTCCAGCGGCCCGACCTTGCTCTGGTAGCAGACCAGCGCGTCGAGTTCCGGCATCGCCAGTCGCTCGAGAATCGCCGCCGAGGTCAATTCAACGTGGCGCTGGTAGGGATCGCCCTTGGCGATGATCTTCACCGGTAATCCGTGCGCCGAGAACAACAGCCGCGGCGGGCCGTCCACCCTCGCCGCCTCGATCAGCGGGCGGGTGAGTTCGGCCATCGCCTCGATGAAATCCGGCTGTTCGGGATAACAGCAGACCAGATTTTCCTCGGCGTCCAGCCCGACCGATTTCGCCGCCGCCCGCCAAGCCTTGATCGCCGAGCCGGTGGTGGTCGTTGAATATTGCGGATAGAGCGGCAGCAGCACGACCCTCTCGGCGCCGAAATCCTTCACCTGCCGGGCAACCTCGCCGCTCATCGGATGCCAGTAGCGCATGCAGACGAAGCAGCGCGTCTCGTCATCGGAGCCGGCCAGCTCGCGCTCCAGGCTGTCGGCCTGCTCGCGGGTCAGCTTCAGGATCGGCGAGCCGCCGCCGAGATTGGCGTAGATCTCGCGCGCAACGGGACCGCGGCGTTTCTGGATCAGCTTCGCGATCAGCCAGCGGACCGGGTTCGGTGCACCGATGATCGCCGGATCGCGGAAGAAATTGAACAGGAACGGCTCGACCGATTCCGGCTTGTCCGGACCACCGAGATTGAGCAGGACGATTGCGACACGCGCCATGGAGGCTCTCTCTGCCGGCCGGGATCAGCCCTTGCGGCGAACCCGGTCGATCATCTGCTGGACATGTTCGGGCGGCGTTGGCGGCAGGATGCCGTGCCCGAGATTGAAGATGTGGGGATGACCGGCGACCGCTTCCAGAATTTCGTCGATGGCCCGGTCGAGCGCCGCGCCGCCGGAAATCAGGTGAATCGGGTCGAGGTTGCCCTGCACGGTCTTGCCGACGAGCCTTGCCGCCTCGCCGATCGGCGTCGAGGTGTCGATGGAGATCGCGTCGATTCCGGTCTCCGCGACGAACCGCCCGAGCATCAGCCCGGCATCGCGCGGAAAACCGATCACCGGCACCTCGGGATGCTTCGCCCGGATACCGTCGCGGATGCGCCGGGTCGGCTCGATGGACCAGCGGACGAATTCCGCCGGCGGCAAGACGCCCGCCCAGGTATCGAACAGCTGCACCGCCTCGGCCCCGGCATCGATCTGCGCCGTGAGATAGGCGATGGTGGTCTCGACCAGCCGGTCGATGATGCCCGAGAACGCCTCAGGACGCCCGTAGGCGAGTTGTTTGAGTTTAGCGAAGTCCCGGCTCGACCCGCCCTCTACCATGTAGCTGGCGACCGTCCAGGGGGCGCCGGCGAACCCGATCAGCGCGGTCTCCGCCGGCAGTTCCTCGCGGAGACGCCTGACGGTCTCGAGAACCGGGGCGAGATGCCCGTAAACCGCTTCCTGCGGATCTGTGACCAGCCCCGATGCGTCCTCGAGCGGCTTCAGCTTCGGCCCGACGCCACCCTCGAACCAGACCTCCTGGCCGAGCGCGTCCGGGATCACCAGGATGTCCGAAAACAGGATCGCCGCATCGAAACCGTAACGCCGGATCGGCTGCAACGTCGCCTCGACCGTCATGTCCGGATTGTAGCAGAATTTCAGGAAGTCGGGTTCGGCCTCCCGTAGCGCCCTGTATTCCGGCAGGTAGCGTCCGGCCTGGCGCATCATCCAGACCGGCGGAATATCGGAAACCTCGCCGGCGAGCGCCTTGAGGAAGGTCTTGTCAGCCATCGTTTTCATCTGCCGGGTATCGCCGTTCCCGGTCCCCCAATCAAATAATAATTATTAGAATCTAGGATGAGGTAGATGTAGTAGGGCCTGCTGGAATCGGGGATCAAATTTCATCCACAGAACCGCTCCACCTCCGGACCGTCGCGGGATCGTCTGTGGACGGACCAGCCTGGCGATCAGGATAACCTCTGCCAGATCCCCTTTCTGCGGTGTGAAGAACGTGAATCCCCGGCCGTCGAATCATGGGGACAACAGGGACCGGAATCGAACTGTTCGCGATTCCGGATTGACGGAAAGTCCGGTTGCCCTCATCCGATAACCGGGTAGGTTTCTCGCTAATGGACGGTGTGTGCTTTCCGGACTTATCCCCGGGGGCGGAATCTGTCCCCGGAATTGAGGTCATGACGCAAAGTTCTCCCCGGGATTTCCACATCCACCTGGTCTCCGACGCCACTGGCGAGACGGTCAATTCCGTCGCCCGCGCCTGCGTGGTGCAGCTCGAGAACGTGCATCCCATCGAACATGTCTGGTCGCTGGTGCGCACCAAGGGACAGATGCAGCGCGTCGCGGCCGGCATCGCCGAGAATCCGGGACCGGTGGTTTTCACCGTCGTCGATCCCGGCCTGCGCACCGTGCTCGAGGAAAGCTGCCGTGAGCTTGGCCTGCCCTGCATATCGATCATGGATTCCGTGCTGGCGGGACTTGCCGCCTGGGCCGGGTCCAGTATTCGCGGCCAGCCCGGCCGGCAGCATGTCATGGATACCGAGTATTTCGAGCGCATCGAGGCGGTGCATTTCACCATGAGCCACGATGACGGCCAGTTGACCCACGACCTCGACCAGGCGGATATCGTCGTCGTCGGCGTGTCGCGGACCTCCAAGACGCCGACCTGCATCTACCTGGCGCAGCGCGGCATCAAGGCCGCCAATATCCCGCTGGTGCCCGGCTGTCCGCCGCCGCCGGAACTCGAGAAGGTGACGCGACCGATGGTGGTCGGCCTGACCAAGGACCCGAAACGGCTGATCGAGATCCGGCGCAACCGGCTGCGCATGCTGAACCAGGAAGATTCCACCGACTATGTCGATCCCGACGCGGTGAAGGCGGAAACCCAGATGGCCCGCCGGCTCTGCTCGAAACACGGCTGGCCGGTGATCGACGTCACCCGCAAGTCGGTCGAGGAAACCGCCGCCTCCATCCTCACCCTCTACGGTGAATTCAGGGAAAACCGGTCATGACCGAAAAGCTGCCCTTCCCCGCCGGCCCGAACGCCGCTTCCATCCCGCTGATCCTGGCCTCCGGCTCGACCGCGCGGGCCGCGATGTTGAAGGCGGTGGGGCTCGACGTGCATCTGCATCCCGCCAATGTCGACGAGGAGAGTTTCCGCCACGCACTCCGCGCTGACCGGGTGACCACGGAAGCCGCCGCGGAGGCGCTGGCCGAACTCAAGGCGGTGAAGGTCGCCGGGCGCTATCCCCAGGGCATCGTCATCGCCGCCGACCAGATGCTTGATTGCGGCGGCATCTGGTTCGAGAAGCCGGTCGACCGCGACCATGCCTTCGCCAGCCTGCAGACGCTCGCCGGTCGCACCCACCGGCTGGTGTCCTCCGTCGTGCTCTACCGCAACGGCGCGCGAATCTGGCATCACACCGATGTCGCCGAGATCACCATGCGCCGGCTCGACGACGGCTATATCGAACGTTACCTCGACCATATCGGCGACGAGGTCTTCTCGACCGTCGGCTGTTACCGCATCGAGGGGATCGGCATGCACCTGTTCTCGAAAGTCCAGGGCGATTACTACACCATTCTCGGCATGCCGCTGCTGCCGCTGCTCGATAATTTGCGCGAACAGGGTGTCGTGGCATGAGCCGGGATTCCCGCCGGGCGCCATGATCATCCTCGGCCTCACCGGATCGATCGGCATGGGCAAGTCGACGGCGGCCGCCATGCTGGCCCGCATGGGACTGCCTGTGCATGATGCGGATGCGGCGGTCCATCGGCTGATGGCGCCCGGCGGCGCGGCGGTCGATGCGGTGGCGGAACGATTTCCCTCGGCGCTGGTGGATGGCGTCATCGACCGCGGAAATCTGGGCGCGGAGGTCTTCGGGGACCGGGCGGCGCTGGCCGATCTCGAGGCGATACTGCATCCGCTGGTGCGCCGGGCGGAAGAGCGTTTCATCCGCATCGCCCGCGGCCAGCGCCGCCGCGCGGTGGTGCTGGACGTGCCGCTGCTGTTCGAGAGCGGACGCGAGGGGCGTTGCGACCGCATCATCCTGGTGACCGCGCCGAAAGCGGTGCAGACGCGGCGGGTGATGGCCCGGCCCGGCATGACCGAGGCGCGGCTGGAGGCGATCCGCGCCAAGCAGATGAACGAACGCGAGAAGCGCCGACGCGCGGATTTCATCGTCTGGACCTCGCTCGGCCGCGCCGATACCTGGCGGCGATTGACGCGAATCGTCTCAAGCGTTACCAACGGTTTGTAACGGCGGCGGAACGGGATTCATCCATGCGGCATATCGTGCTCGATACGGAAACCACCGGCCTCGATCCGGCCTCCGGCCACCGGGTGGTGGAAATCGGCTGCGTCGAGCTGATCAACCACATCACCACCGGCAACGATTACCACGTCTACCTCAACCCGGAACGCGACATGCCGGTCGAGGCCTTCAACGTGCACGGCCTTTCCGAGGAATTCCTCGCCGACAAGCCGTTGTTCCAGGATGTCGCCGACGATTTCCTCGCCTTCATCGGCGATGCGCCGCTGGTCATCCACAATGCCGAATTCGACATGAAGTTCCTGAACGCGGAACTGGCGATGCTCGGCCGCGAGGCGCTGCCCATGTCGCGCACCATCGACACGGTGCGGATGGCGCGCAAGCGCTTCCCCGGCGCGCGGGCCAGCCTCGATGCGCTCTGCCAGCGTTTCGGCATCGATCTCAGCGCCCGCGACAAGCACGGCGCGCTGCTCGACGCCCAGCTGCTCGGCGAGGTCTTCCTGGAATTGCAGGGCGGCCGTGAACCCGGTCTCGAACTCGATTCCTCGGTCCGCAAAGCCGGCAGCGCGGGCTTCATCCTGCGCCGCGAGCGCCGCGAGCCGCGCCCCCATGCGCCAACGCCGGACGAGCTTGCGAAACACGAGGAATTCCTCGGCAAACTGAAGGAACCGGTCTGGAAACGTACCGGCTCGGATGATTAGGGAGTAGATCTGAGATGACGGATACCCGCGTCGGCATCGTCGGCTGCGCCGGCTATATGGGCCGGCTCCTGGTAAAGTTCGCGCATGAGACGCCGGGCCTCGCCGTGACCGGCGGACTGGAACGTGACGGTTCCGAAACGATCGGGCGCGACCTCGGCGCGGTGGCCGGCATCGGCGATCTCGGCATCGCCGTGACCGGTGACGCGGAAGCGCTCTTCAAGTCCTGCGACCTTGCCATCGATTTCACCCACCACACGGTGACGCCCGGCCTGATCCCGCTGGCCCGCAAACATGGCGTCAAGCTGGTGGTGGGTACGTCGGGCCTGACTGCGGAGACGGAAGCGGCCCTTGAAGAGCTCTCCCGCGAGGTTGCCGTACTCTATTCCACCTCCATGAGTCCGGTAGTGAACATCCTGTTCGGCCTGACGAGGCAGGTTGCCGGCATGCTGGGAGATGATTACGATGCCGAAATCATCGATTTCCATCACCGGCGCAAGGTGGATGCGCCGTCCGGAACCACGCTCAGCCTCGGCAAGCT
>JAVKCR010000559.1:0-1876 GCA_040222645.1 Rhodospirillales bacterium | reverse complement strand
AACACCACGCCGGTGATCGCGGCCTCGCTGGAGATCCAGCCCTCGACCCTGATCCGCTTTGCCAAGGAATTCGGATATTCGGGCTTTTCCGATTTGCAGCGGGTTTTCCGGCAACGCCTCATCGAGGGCGAGGCGACGGTTCGCGACCGGGTGCTGGCGCGTGACGAGACCGCGCCGCCGCCCGATGCCCGGGCGATGCTGGAGACCTGCATCGCGGCCCACCGCGGCGCGCTCGACCTCCTGCACGAGAAATGCGACATCGAGACGCTGAACCGGACCATCCAGATCCTGCGCAATGCGCGGCATATCTACATCGCCGGCCTGAGACGCGCGCACCCGATCGCGGAATATTTCCACTACGGCCTGATCCGGGGTGAGCGCGCGGCCTCGCTGCTCGATTTCTCCGGCGGCATGGCCGGACCGCAGATCGCAACCTTCGGCCCGGACGATGTCATGTTCGCGGTTTCCTTCCCGCCCTATTCGAAGCCCGTGCTCGACGTGGTGATGGACGCCCATGTCTCGGGCCGCCGTATCTGCGCGGTGACCGACAGCGCGGAAAGCCCGCTCGCGCGCTATTCAGAGGTGGCCCTGCTGATCGACACCGGCGCCAACAGCCGCCTGCAGCCGATCTCTGGTGCGATCGCGCTCGTCCAGACCCTGGTCACGGCGATCACCCAGCCGTAGCAGACAGTCAATTTCTGAAGGGTGGCGGGAGGCATCAACCTTTCCGCCGTTGCAACGCCTGTGATGGAAGTGGGTGCGACGCTTCCGGCATGGACGGTTGCAACAGGATGCAGGTTGTTCGAGTTTTTCTTTCATCGAAAGAAAGTGCGCAGCCCATCACCGGGGTTCATAATTGCCGCATTATGTTGTTCGGTAGCTTCAGGATGCTGGCTGGGGGCCGGAAACGCTGGGAATGTCATTGCTGGAACTCATTGAGCGCCTGACAGGTCACTATCGAACCGGAATCCATGGATGAGCGGGTTACTCTCGCATTTCGTGAGGGCGATCTTCATGGTCGTATGCACAGCCCTGATTCCGGCGCCTGCCGGTGCCCAGGCACTGGAGAAGGTTGCCGTCCAGTTTCACTGGCTCCAGCAGTTCGAATTCGCCGGGTTCTACATGGCGAAGGAAAAGGGCTTCTATGCGGACGCCGGTCTCGACGTTACGTTCCTGCCGCACAAGGTCGGGGAAACCGATGTCACGGAACAGGTCGTTTCGGGAAATGCCCAGTACGGCGTCAACTACTCGTCCGTTATCCGGGATTTTCATAACGGAGACCCCATCGTCGCCCTGGCGGCGGTCTTTCAGCATTCTCCCCTGGTGCTGATCGCCCGCAGGGGGGCCGGAATCGAATCGCCGGCAGACCTGAAAGGCAAGTCGGTGATGATCGGGGGAGACGCGCTGAACGCGGCGCCGATCATGGCGATGCTGTTCTCCAACAATGTCCTCGGTTCCGACCTTCGGCGGCAGACCCATTCACATAACGTCACCGATCTGATCGCGGGCAGAACGGATGCGATGACGGCCTATATCGGCAACGAGTCCTACAACCTGGATGAACTCGGGCAGGAAATCGTCATACTCGATCCGAAGAACTCGGGATTGTCCTTCTACGAGGATATTCTCTTCACGTCGCAGGATGAGGTCGAAGGTCATCCCGGACGAGTGGCCGCGTTCCGCAATGCGACGATCAGGGGCTGGGACTACGCCTTCGACAACATCGATGAGACGGTCGATGTCATCCTCGAGAAATACAATGAACAGGGCAAGTCGCGGGAAAGCCTGGTCTACGAGGCGAATGCGCTGAAACCGCTGGCCTATTCCGGTGACATTCCGCTCGGCGATCTCGACCTGCGCAAGTTGGAGAAGACGG
>JAVKCR010000558.1:0-12397 GCA_040222645.1 Rhodospirillales bacterium | reverse complement strand
CGGCTTTGCGGGACGGTGGGAGCGGGTGAGGCGGGGCATTTTGTGAATCATGGTTCCCCTAATCTCACCAAAGTTCGTCATCCTGATGGCAATCAGGACCCATGCCAGTGCCCACGCTGCCAACAAGGACAGAACCGATGCACCGGGGTTACCTGCTGGTACCCGGCGGTTACTCTGTCATCTGCCGGTCAAGCTCAGGCATGGGTCCTGACTTTCGTCAGGATGGCGACATTATTATCATAGTATTTCAATGAGTTGCCCTCTTCGGCGATGCGCCTGTTCGGCATCGCGAAATTGAGTGAACCTATCAAAATCCGGATTTCGATTGCCGGTAGCAGCCGATTTGACGAGATATTCAAATTCATAATAAACATCGTTCAAAATAATCCTTGCGGAACTGAACATTGTTCATTACGTTCATCCCAAGGTTCATCGCCAGAGGAGTAAAGACCATGTTCGGCAAAACCTTTCGCAAGATGCTGATCGCGTTGACCGCGCTCTCGGTCGCCAGCCCGGCCCTCGCCGAACCGCCGCCCTGGGCGCCGGCGCACGGGTACCGCGCCAAGCATGGCGAGAAGCATCGCACCCACTATCCGCGCGTGGTCGACTACGATTTCGGTCGATGCGCGCAGACGGAGATCGGCGCCGTGCTCGGCGGGACCGCCGGCGGCGTGCTGGGCTCGACCATCGGCAAGGGCGACGGCAATGTCGCCTCGACGGCGATCGGTGCGGTGATCGGGGTGCTGCTCGGCGGCGCCATCGGCAAGACCATGGAGGATGCCGACCAGGATTGCGTCGGTCGTCTGCTCGCCCGCGTGCCGGACGGCCGCTCGGCCGGGTTCGAGAACCGGAACGGACGTGATTACATCCTGAAGCCGCTCGACACCTTCACCCTCGATCGTCGCACCTGCCGGAACTACATGGCCAGCGCCGAGATCGACGGCCGCTTCGAAACCATCACCGGCACCGCCTGCCTCGACGGCAAAGGCCGCTGGGTGCGGGAAGGGTAGGTAGGAGCAATTTCCAGCCCCCCTCCGCCCGTCGGGCACCACCCCCGCAAGCGGATGAGGCGATTGCGATTGTCGCCTTCCCCATGGCACGTGGGGAGGTGCCCCGAAGGGGCGGAGGGGGCCTTGGTTTCGCTCCCTCAGACCTTCTTCGGCCAGGTGTCCGTCAGCCGGTATCCCCGCGGCCACGGGTCGGCGGGGTCCAGTTCGTGGAAGTGCCGGCCCGTCACCCAGGCGCGGCCGGCGATCGACGGCAGGATCGCCGGAACGCCGCCTGCCTCCGTCATTCCCTCGATCCGGCAGTCGAAGCGCGAGCCGATGATCGAACGGCCCGTGAAGCGGTCGCCTTGCTTCAATATCCCCCGCGCCGCCAGCACCGCCATGCGGGCGGAACAGCCGGTGCCGCAGGGCGAACGGTCGAGCTTGCCCGGGTCGATGGAGACCGCGTTGCGCCCTTCCGGCACGCCGTCGGCGCCCGCTTCCAGCGGCATGGCGATCTGGCAGAAGGAGACGTGGTTCCAGTCTGGATTCTCCGGATGACGGAATCCGAGCTGCTCGTTCGCGGCCCGGGTTATGCGCGCGCCGGTCTCCGCCAGATCGCGGGCTTCGTCCGGGGTGATGGTGAAACCGAGCGACGGCGCATCGACGATGACGAAGCTGTCGCCGCCATAGGCAGTATCCACGGTCAGGGTGCCGATCCCCTCGACCTCCAGCGTTGCATCGAGGCGGCCGGCGAAAGAGGGGACATTGCGCACCCGGATCTGTTCGGCCTTGCCGTTACGGCAGCGCGCCGTGACCTCGACCAGGCCGCCCGGCGCCTCCAGCAGGAACCGGGTCTCCGGCTCGGTCATCGGCACCATGCCGGTCTCCAGCAGCACGGTCGAGACGCACATGGAATTCGAACCCGACATTGGCGGGGTATGTTCCGGCTCCATGACGATGAAACCGAAGGCGGCGGCCGGATTGATTGCCGGGACCACCAGGTTGACATGGCGGAAGACGCCGCCGCGCGGCTCGTTCAGCATATGGTCCCGAATCCAGCCATCTTCGGAGATCCAGGCGCGCTGTTCCCACAATGTCTTGCCCGGCGGCGGCAAAACGCCGCCGACGATGACATCGCCGACTTCACCCTCGGCGTGGCAGGAGATGACCTCGATCGGTCCGGTGATGCCGTGCGCCATGAGTACTCCACTCAATCCGTTGCCGTGCAAACCCGGTTTCGGCCCGTTTGCTTTGCCGTGTACAGCGCCTTGTCGGCGGCCTTGATCAGGCTGTCGGCGCTCGTCCCCTCATCGGCCTCAAGCGCCGCTACGCCCAGGCTCAGCGTGAGATGTCCGGCTGTCGGCGATGCCGGGTGCGGCAGGCGGAGTGCCGCTATTTCCTCGCGGAAAGCTTCGGCGACGATGCGGGCGCCGTCGATACCGGTTTCCGGCAGGATGCACCCGAATTCTTCGCCACCGTAGCGGGCGATCAGGTCACCCGGCCGGTTGGTCGCGCCTTCGAGGGTCCTGGCGACATTGCGCAGGCATTCATCGCCACCGAGATGGCCGAAATGGTCGTTGTAGGCCTTGAAGTGATCGATATCGATGAGGATCAGGGATATCTCATTGCCCCGCCGCCTGGCACGGCGCAATTCGGTCTCGATGGTCTCGTCGAATCGCCGGCGGTTGGCGATGCCCGTGAGGCCGTCGACAAAGGCGAGATGCTGCAGCAGATCACCGTAGCGTTTCAGGCGGATGTGATTGCGCACCCGCATGCGGGTGACGGCGGCCCGGATCGGCTTGGCGATGTAATCGACCGCGCCGAGGCGCAACCCTTTCTCTTCGTCGGCATCTTCGGTCCGGGCGGTTACAAAGATGACGGGGATCGTTTCCGTTAGGCGGCGACTACGCAGTTCGGCAAGCGTCTCGAGTCCGTCCATCCCCGGCATCTCGACATCGAGAAGGATGATGTCCGGCATTTCGGCGACCGCTATCTCTATGGCACTCGGGCCATCCCTGGCGATGAGTATCTCGCCTTCCGAAGCAAGAACTTCACCGAGCACGGCGGCGTTGATCGGTTCGTCATCGACGATCAGGATGCGGACAGTTTTTTCCGATGCGTTCATGGCGATAACGAGAAACCGTGGCTTTCGGCGAGGCGGCGGAGAATCCTGCGGCCATCGCTGTAGTTGAGACCGTTCACCGCCTTGGCGAGTTCCTGGTAGGACGGATCCGCCGCCGCTCCCAGCGCCGTCTCGACCTCGGGCAGCATGCGGCGGGCGGATATGCGGTTCGAGGCGAGATGGTCATCCAGTTTCCGGATGATCCGTTCGATATCTTCATTGTCGCTTGCGGCGGACTCTGCCGGTGATGCTGCCGGCGACGTTTCATCCTTGGGAGCGAGTTCGGCATCAAGCATGCTGAAGACGACAGCGTGAGCATCCGCCAGCGACTTGAGGTCCGGCATTTCGTTCAATGGATCGGTTTTCAGAATGGCCTCGACCGCCTTCGATTCGGTGCGGAGGTCGTCGAAGCCGAAGGTTCCCGCAAGCCCGGCAAGGGTATGCGCCAGTCGCCGGGCCTCGTCGATTTTCTCCGCCTTCATGAATGCTTCGAGATCTTGCGGAAAGCTGCGGTACCGGGCCTGGAAATCCCCGATCAGGCGCATGAACGTCGCCTCCTTGAGGCCGACCTTGTCACGCGCCGTTGCAAGGCTGAACCCGATGGTTGCGGTGACGTCGGTACCTGCCTCCCCGGCAGGTGGGACATCGGCGGGGTCGGCCTTGCCGCTGTTCCGGTCCGCTGACGGCAAGGGGACGACCCGCGTACCGAGATCGCGCGGCGCCCAGTGGGCCAGGGTCCGGAAGAGCGTCGGCGGATCGATCGGTTTCGACACATGGTCGACCATGCCGGCATCCAGGCAGCGCTGGCGTTCCTCGGTCATCGCATGCGCGGTCATGGCGATCACCGGCAGGTCGCGGCAGGCAGGTATCTGCCTGATGCCCCGGGTCGCGTCGTAGCCGTCCATTTCCGGCATCTGGATATCCATCAGCACGATATCGAAACGATCCGGCCATTTGGAAACCAGCTTGAGCGCGATCGCGCCGTTATCGGCCATCTCGACATGGATGCCGGCCTCCTCGAGCACTTCCCGGGCGATCTCCTGGTTTATCTCGTTGTCTTCCGCAACCAGAACGCGGAGCCCGGACAAGGCGGCCGAGGCCTCGACCGGCTTTCTCGTCCTGCTTTCTGCAACCCGGTCTCCCAGGTTTCCGCGTGTCATGAATTCCGAGAATGCGTCGATCATTCTTGAAGTGTTTATGGGCTTGGTCAGGAACCCGGCAAGCGGCAGGGACCGGTCTTCCTCGCTGAGGTTTTCATGTCCGAGGCCGGTTATCAGGAAGGAAGCCGGCAGATTCTGACCGTTGCAGATAGTCACGATCCTGCGGAACGCTTCGATGCCGTCACAGACCGGCATCTGCCAGTCGAACAGCAGAATGTCGTAGGGCTTTCCGTCATTGAATGCTTTCTCGAACTTCTCGACGGCCTGCTCGCCATCGACGACGGAATCGATGTGACCGAAACCGAGGTTCTCGATGGCGTGACGCAAGACGACACGGGCTGTCGCGTTGTCGTCGGCGATCAGGACCGACAGATGGCCGGTCCTGACGGCATCGACAAGGTGACGGCCATTCCGGCGCCGGTCGTCCAGGCCGAGACGGACGTTGAAGGTAAATGTGCTGCCCTGACCCGGCTCACTGACAACCGAGATCGAGCCGTCCATCAGTTCGACAAGCTTCCTTGAAATCGCAAGGCCGAGCCCGGTGCCGCCGAACTTCCGCGTCGTCGTGGAATCGGCCTGGGAGAAGGAGGTGAACAGGTTCTCCTGTGCATCCTTCGCGATGCCGATGCCGGTGTCGTTGACCGAAACCTCGAGCCGGACGCTGTTCTTTCCCTGGTTCCGGCTCTTGATGCGCACGATGATCTCGCCAGATTCGGTGAACTTCACCGAATTGCTGACCAGGTTGGTGATGACCTGGCCGAGCCTGAGCGGATCGCCCGTCAGGGCTTTCGGAACGTCCGCGTCGGTCCAGAACAGCAGTTCAATGCCCTTGCGGCCGGCGGCCTCGCCGGTCAGGGCCGAGACGTTGTTCAGGACATCGTCAAGCTGGAAGGGCACGTTCTCCACGGCCAGCTTGCCGGCTTCGATCTTCGAGAAATCGAGAATGTCGTTGATGATGCCGAGCAGTGACTTGGCGGAATCGTTGACCTTCGTGAGATGGTCCCTGGTCCGCGTATCGATGTCGCCCTTCATGGCAATGCTGCTGAGCCCGATGATGGCGTTCATTGGCGTCCGGATCTCATGGCTCATGTTCGCGAGGAACTGGCTTTTCGCGGCGTTTGCCGCCTCGGCTTCCGCCTTTGCTGTCTCAAGGGACCGTTCGGCGTTCGTCTTGACGGTAACGTCGGTGAAGGTCGTCACGAAGCCGCCGCCGGCTATCGGATGGCGGCGGACTTCGAGAATCGTGCCGTCGGGGCGGGTTCGGACAAACTCGAACGCCTCGTTCCGGCGTGCATGGGCAATGCGCTCGGCGACAATCTCCTCGATATCTCCCTCTCCGTAGATGCCGTTCTCGGCATCGTAGCGGAAGGCCTGTGCGAGGGGAGCGCCGAGATGAACCACGTCTTTCGGAAAGCCTGATATCTCCCAGAAACGCTTGTTGATGAAGGCGAAGTTGAGATCCCGGTCGATCATGGTGATGCCTTCCTCGATCGAATCCATCATCACCTGCAGGCGTTCGCGCTCCTGGGCGAGTTCGCCCTGGACCGAAACCAGGCGCCGGATGTAATTGACGGAAGCGAAGGCGGCGATCAGCACCACCGGAATGGCGATCAATGCGCTCAGCAGCAGGGTAAGCATCTCGCCGATCGCATCGTCGATCGCCTGGCGGGACTGCTTGTTCTGGATCTGGATTTCCGACACCAGGATATCAAATGCCCGTTTCGCCTCGGCGTCGCCGGTGCGGACATCGATGTCGGTTTCCTCGATCGAGGCGCCGGCCGCGATGGCTTCTTCGGCAGCTACCAATTGCTGTCGGTAGATCTCGAGCGTCTCGGCGATCGTTGTGATCGCCTCCTTTTCCAGGTCGGACAGGTCGGTCTGGTGGAGTATACGGATCGCATCCCGGGACTGGCTGAGATCAGAGCGTGCTGACAGCAGGTATTCCGGCTCCTGGCGCAGGATGTAGTTCTTGAAGTTGTGGATGAAGCCGCCATAGCCGAGATGGCGGAACAGGTCGGACGCCGCCGTCACCTGCCGGAAACTCTGGTCGTCCTGGTAGCGCCATTTCTGGCTGATCGCCTGCATGCTGGTATAGGAGAAGTAGACGAAGCCCACACAGGCTATCGATATCGCGCCTGCAATGAGGACGACAATAGCCACTTTCCAGCGCTGGCCGGTTGAACCGATCTGCATAAGGCTCCCGTCGCTCCCGGGTCACTCCGGCGTTATCCTAGGGAGAAACGCAAGCCAACAAAAGAACTTGCGAAAGATTGTCCAGGCTCAGCTGCCGACGTCGCGCCAATCCAATTCGGGTTCCCGTTCCTCTCGAAGGGTGCGGTAGGGAAGGCCGAAGACTGACTTGTCCGACCCGGTCCGGCGCTTGAACTGCACTGTACGGATGAATTCGCGAATGCGTGGTTGAATCTCGGTGCGCCAGCGCGTGCCATTGAACACGCCGTAATGCCCGACGCCGGGCTGGACATAGTGATACTTCTCGTCAGCGGGAACATTGACGCAGAGATCCTGGGCGGCTTCGGTCTGGCCTAGTCCGCAGATGTCGTCGTTCTCACCCTCGACGGTCATGATGGCCGTCTTGGTGATGGCGCCGCAATCCACCTTCTGGCCGCGGTGGGTCAACTCGCCCTTCGGCAGCAGATGTTCCTGGAAGACCTTCTCGACGGTTTCCAGGTAGAACTTGGCTGGAAGGTCCATTACCGCCATGTATTCGTCGTAGAATTTCCGGTGCTGTTCCGCCGAATCGCAATCGCCCCGGACCAGGTGATCGAACATTTTCTGATGCGCCGAGATATGCCGGTCGAGATTCATCGTCATGAAACCGGTGAGCTGTATGTAGCCGGGATAGACCGGGCGCATGAATCCGCGCTGCGGGAAGGGCACGTGGGTGATGACGTTGTTCTCGAACCAGGCGATGGTTTTCTTGCCGGCAAGTTCGTTCACGGCCGTCGGGTTGCGCCTCGTATCGATCGGTCCACCCATCATGGTCAGGCTCGCCGGGGCGCAGGGGTCGTCGGCTGCTCCCATCACCGCTGCTGCGGCAAGTGCCGGTACCGACGGCTGGCAGACCGCGATCACGTGGGTGTTCGGCCCGAGATACCGGATGAATTCGATCAGGTAGTCGACATAATCCTCGAACCCGAACTCGCCGTCGTAGACCGACACCTCGCGCGCATCGATCCAGTCGGTGATGTAGGTGTTGTGTTCCTGGATCATCGCCTTGACCGTGCCGCGCAGCAGCGTCGCGTAATGGCCGGACATGGGGGCCACGATCAGTACTTTCGGGTCGTATCGCTTTCCACAGACCTTTTCGTCGCGATTGAAATGCAGCAGCCGACAGAAGGGTTTCTCCAGAACGACTTCTTCGTTGATCGGTACGGGAAGGCCGTGGATGCGGGTTTCGTCGATGGCGAATTCCGGTTTGCCGTATCGTTTGGTCAGATCCTCGAAGATCTCGATTCCCGCGGTAAGGCGCTTCGTGATTTCGTTCTCACCGAACAGGATCGCCGGCAGTTCCATCTGGAATCGCATGCGCCGGGCGCTCCAGCGAAGCGGTGCGAGCATGGCGTGCGCCATTTCAAACGTCTGATAGTTAATCATTTTTTTTCGCTTTCGCGTAACCAAACCCGGAAATCCGAGCGGAAACTTCAGCATGGGTAATGGTGCAGCGCAATGCGTAGTTTGTGCTGTGCGAAAGTTTTGTCCGGCTTTTTAAATGTTATTGCCGCTGGAAAACCATGACGCGGCCGAGCCCGACCATGCCGCCGCGTGGCTGGTCGACGACCGCGCGGACGCTGTAGACAGGCAGGAACCAGTTGTCCGCGGCGATGTTGGTGACGTCCTCGATCCGGCGCTGAATGAAATGATCGCTTTTCGGCCGGGCGAAGGCTTTCGGCGCATGCGACCAGATGACGATGGCGAAGTAGCCGCCGCGAATCAGGATGTCGCGCGCCGTCGCGAACAGCGAATTGAGGTCGATCGCGCGGGAGACTGCGTCGCCGGCGACCACGAGATCGCAGGACTTGGCGGGTACATGCGGCGCCGGATGGTCGACGGGGCGATAGCGCAGCATGTCGTAATGGTCGGTGCGCCGGGCGGCCCTGAGCGCCTCGAGATCGTCGTCGACGCCGGTGAGATGGGCGGCGTAGGGTGCCAGAATATCGGCGAACTCGCCGGCCCCGCAGCCGACCTCGATCACCCGCCAGCGTGCACCGCGCCGTCCGGTTGCCCGGGCCAGTGCCTCGGCCAGCTCATCGCGGACCGGCGAGGGCAGGGGGGCGGGGGTGGCCGGTTTCGAGCGTTCCCGGCGGTCCTCGAAGCGGACGACCTCGCCGGACAGTGGTTTGGAGGGGACGGCCGACGGATCGGTACGCCGAGTCGCCCGGTTGATATGGCGGTTCAGTCGCGCCAGCTGCTGGCGCGCCTTGAGGAAATTCGGATCATGCTTCGGAATCGGACGCAAGGTCGTCGCCGCGGCAGCCGTCCGCCCGGTCTCTTCATAGAGATCGGCGATGGCGAGGCGCAGGTCGCTGTCATTGTCATGATAGATGAGTGCGTCCTGCACCATCTTGATGGCCTGTTCATGGCGGTTGCAGGCCACCATCGAGCGGATATAGCCAAGCCAGAGATCGGCGGCGTCAGGGTTGGAATCGAGCGCAGAGCGGTAGGCGTCGCAGGCGCTGTCGTACTTTCCCGAAGCCTCCAGCGCGCGGGCGAGGCTGGCACGGGCAAGCGGGTGTCCGGGCGTGTAGGCCAGCGCGATCCGGGCCGAGGCAAGCGCCTGCTTGGCGTTGCCGCCCATGCGCAGCGCTTCCGACAGCACGCACCAGGCATCCGGATTGTTGGGGTCGAGTTCGGTCGCCGTGCGGGCATGGCGTTCGGCGCGGATGTAATCGCCCGCATCGTAGAGGGCAGAGGCATGCTGCAGGCGGAGTTGCGAATCCTTCGGACGCAGCTTGACGATCCGCGCCGTGTGCAGGGTGCGCTTCGCCGGGTTGCCGAGTGCGGCATAGGCTTCGGCCAGGATCATCGACGGACGGGCGTCGTACGGATTGCGGGCGGAGAGTCTTTCCGCCGCGGCGATCGCCGCTTCCAGTTCCGCCCGCCGGGCCGGATGTTGTTGTGTCGCTGCCTTCCCCATTCCCTCTCGTTCCGGTAACGGCCATGACGTCTCGTAGCCGAGTCGACCACAAGAGACCGAACATCTGGTTAACGCCGGGGAGGAATCTTCCAGTCGAATCCGGCAGTTGCAGCGACTCTTGGGGAGACGTCGCGGATAGGCTTGCAGCTATTCCCCGGCGTTCATATAAGATGGGGTTTTAATGACCCTGCCCACCGAACAGTACCCGTTTCCGCATAGACACCTCCTGGGTATCGAGGGTCTCACCCCTATTGAAATCACCTGCCTGCTCGACAAGGCAGAGACCTATGTCGAGCAGAACCGCCAGACCGACAAGAAGAAGGCGGTGCTGCGCGGGCGCACCCTGATCAACCTGTTCTTCGAGAATTCGACGCGGACCCGGACCTCGTACGAACTCGCCGGCAAGCGTCTCGGCGGCGACGTCATCAACATGAACGTCTCGGCAAGCTCGGTCTCCAAGGGCGAGACGCTGATCGACACCGCGGTGACGCTGAACGCCATGCACCCCGACGTGCTGGCGGTTCGCCACCCTGATTCGGGCGCGGTCAATTTGCTTGCCGAGAAGGTCAATTGCGCCGTCATCAATGCCGGCGACGGCTGGCATGAACACCCGACCCAGGCGCTGCTCGACGCGCTGACCATCCGCCGCCGCATCGGCCGGCTGGAGGGGCTCACGGTCGCCATCTGCGGCGACATCATGCATTCCCGCGTCGCGCGCTCGAACATCCATTTGCTGACCACCATGGGCGCACGCGTCCGGCTGGTGGCGCCGAAAACGCTGATACCGACCGGCATCGACCGGCTCGGCGTCGAGGTCTTCAACGACATGTCCAAGGGGCTCGCCGGCGTCGACATCGTGATGATGCTGCGCGTCCAGCTGGAGCGCATGCGCGGCAGCTTCATTCCTTCGGCGACCGAGTATTTCCGCTATTTCGGCCTCGATTACGAGAAGCTGCGCCTCGCCAATCCGGACGCGCTGATCATGCATCCCGGCCCGATGAACCGCGGCGTCGAGATCGATTCGGAAGTCGCCGACGATTTCGAGCGCAGCGTCATTCGCGAGCAGGTCGAGATGGGCGTTGCCGTGCGCATGGCCTGCCTCGAGATCCTCGCCGCGAACGTCATCGAGCCCGGCCGGAGAAATTCGTGATGTCGACGTCGCGGACTTTCCTGGTCAACGCCCGCCTGATCGACCCGGCCTCCGGCCTGGACGAGGTCGGCGGGGTCGCGATCACCGGCGAGATCATCTCCGATGTCGGTCCGGGCGTGACGGCGAAATCCGCACCGTCCGGCTCCACGGTGATCGATTGCGGCGGCAAGTACCTGGCGCCCGGCATGGTCGACATGCGCGTGCAGCTCCGCGATCCGGGCGAAGAATATAAGGAGACGCTGGCGACCGGCTGCCAGGCCGCGGTTGCGGGCGGCGTCACCTCCATGGTCTGCCTGCCGAACACGGACCCCATCCTCGATGAGGAGGCGGTTCTCGAATTCGTCGCCCGCCGGGCGCGCCTCGTCGGGCTGGCCAAGGTCTATGCCTATGGCGCGGCGACCAAGCGGCTGAAAGGCGAGAGCCTGGCCGAGATGGCGATGCTGGCCGATGCCGGCGCGCTCGGCTTCACCGACGGGCTCACCGCCATCGCCGATGCGCAGATCATGCGCCGGGTGCTGGCTTACGCGGCGACCTTCGACTTCCTCGTCCTGCAGCATCCGGAAGAGCCCTCGCTCGCCGGCGGCGACATGAACGAGGGCGAGATGGCGACCCGGCTCGGGCTGGCCGGCATTCCGGCGGCGGCCGAGGCGATCATGCTCGACCGCGACATGCGCCTCGTCGAGATGACCGGCGCGCGCTATCACGCGGCCCACCTTTCCACCGGTGAGGGCGTCGATATCATCCGGCGGGCGAAAGCGCGCGGCCTGCCGGTGACCGCCGATACCGCGCCGCCCTATTTCGCGCTCAACGAACTCGCGGTCGGCGAATACCGAACCTTCGCCAAGCTCTCGCCGCCGCTGCGTTCCGAGGACGACCGGCGCGCGATCGTCGAGGGGATCCGCGACGGCACCATCGACGCCATCGCCTCCGACCATGCCCCGCAGCCGGTCGACGCCAAGCGCCAGCCGATGAGCCAGGCGGAGCCCGGCGGGATCGGGCTCGAAACCCTGCTGCCGGTGACGCTCGAACTCTACCACAACGGCCATCTCAGCCTGATCGAGGCGATCCGCCGGGTGACCAGCGCGCCGGCCAGGGTGCTCGGCATGGAAGCCGGGGAACTGAAGATCGGCCGACAGGCGGACCTGATGCTGTTCGACCCGGAGGTTTCCTGGAAGATCGATCCGGTGAAATTCTACTCCAAATCCAAGAACTCGCCGTTCGACGGCCGCCCGGTACAGGGGCGCGTGCTCAAGACGCTGGTCGACGGCCGGCTGGTCTTCGAGCGCTGATCGGTTTTAAGATGCGGCATCATGACCGCTGACATTCCCATCTGGCTCGGCCTCGGCTACGCACTCGGCTCGATCCCCTTCGGCTTGCTGATCACCCGCGCCGCCGGTCTCGGCGACGTGCGCAAGATCGGGTCCGGCAATATCGGGGCCACCAACGTGCTGCGCACCGGCCGCAAGGGGCTTGCCGCGGCGACCCTGCTGCTCGACGGCGGCAAGGGGGCGGCGGCGGTCGGACTGGGCTGGTGGTTCGGCGGGCTGGAACCGGCAATGGCCGCCGGGGTCGCCTCGGTCGTCGGCCATTGCTTCCCGGTCTGGCTCGGTTTCAAGGGCGGCAAGGGCGTGGCGACCGTGCTCGGCGTCATGCTGGCGGCGGACTGGATGCTGGGTATCGGCGCCTGCCTGACCTGGGCCGTCATCGCCGCGATCTTCCGCTTCTCCTCGCTGTCGGCGCTGGTCGCCACCGCCGCGGCGCCGGTCTTCGGCATCCTTCTCGTAGCGCCCCTCGTCGAACTCACTAACTTCGCCCGCCTCG
>JAVKCR010000557.1:0-8330 GCA_040222645.1 Rhodospirillales bacterium | reverse complement strand
TCCGCCGGCTCGGGCAGGTCGCCCACCGAGCGGTAGCATTTCACCTCGCCGAGGCTGTCGTACTTCGGATTGACCGGGTAGATCTTGCCGCCGAAACCGCCCTCGACGAGGTTGGCGTAGACCCGGGAGCCGACGGATGTGCCGCTCGCGCTCGCCCCGAACAGGGCGATGGAGCGTGGATTGAACATTTTCTCGAGCGGGGTCGTCGCGACCAGACCCATGGGGGCAGCCTCATGTTTCATATCGGTTCACCGGCTTGCTGCCGGACTGCTTTCCTGTCCATTACCGCCCCGTGTAATCTGTTTCCGGACCGCTCCGGATTCCGCGCGACCATGAACCAGCAGCGGCGCCGCGTCCTTGTTCCATATCAAAAGCATATGGTCGTTTGATGATCGCGCCGAAAGGCCGCGGCAGGCATTGTACATGCAACGGGATTGCACGACCTCGGTCGGCAGGTGACGATGCCGCCGAATCGGGAGATTTGCCATGAACCTTCAGAAACGGAACTGGGTGCCGGAAGCCTGCGAGGCGATGGTCCAGGAGATCGCCGCGGCCACCGCCGGCACCGCCTCCGACAAAGTCCGCGACCGCATCGAGGCGCTCGCCCTGCGCAACCGCGTGATCCATGACAGCGAGTGTTTCAACCTCAACCCGGCGACCAACGTGATGAACCCGCGCGCCGAGGCGCTGCTGGCGTCGGGCATCGGGTCGCGCCCCTCGCTCGGCTATCCCGGCGACAAGTACGAGATGGGGCTGGAAGCCATCGAGGAGATCGAGGTCATCGCCGCCGAGCTGGCGGCCGAGATATTCGACGCGAAATTCGCCGAGATCCGGGTGGCTTCCGGCGCGATGGCCAACCTCTACGGCTTCATGGCGACCTGCCGGCCGGGCGACGCGATCATCGCGCCGCCGGCCAGCATCGGCGGGCATGTGACCCACCACGAGGCGGGCTGCGCCGGGCTCTACGGCCTGCGAACCATCCCCGCGCCGGCCAATGCGGACGGCTATACCATCGATATCGCCGCGCTGCGCGAGCTTGCGCTGAAGGAACGCCCGAAGCTGCTCACGATCGGCGGCAGCCTGAACCTGTTCGAGCATCCGGTGGCCGAGGTCCGCGCCATCGCCGACGAGATCGGGGCGAAGGTGATGTTCGACGCCGCCCACCAATGCGGCATCATCGCCGGCAAGGCCTTGCGCGATCCGCTGGCGGAGGGCGCGCATTTCATGACCATGAGCACCTACAAGAGCCTCGGCGGGCCGGCCGGCGGGCTGATCCTGACCAACGAGGCCGATATCGCCGAGCGGCTCGATTCCATCGCCTTCCCCGGCATGACCGCCAATTTCGACGCCGCGAAATCGGCCTCGCTCGCCATGTCGCTGCTCGACTGGCGCGACCATGGCCGGGCCTATGCCGCCGAGATGGTCGCCGTCTCCCGCGCGCTGGCCGGGGCGCTGGCGGCGGAGGGTCTACCGGTGTTCGCCGCCGCCAAGGGCCATACCCGATCGCACCAGTTCGCCATCGAGGCGGCGGAATTCGGCGGCGGACAGGCGGCCTCGAAGACGCTGCGCAAGGCGGGTTTCCTCGCCTGCGGCATCGGCCTGCCGATCGCCGAGGTGGCGGGCGACATGAACGGGCTGCGCTTCGGCACGCCGGAAATCGTCCGCCGCGGCGTGAAGGTCGAGCATGCGGAAAGGCTGGCCAGGCTGATCGCGCGCGCCCTGCTCGGCCAGTCGCCGGAATTGCTGGCGGCGGAAACGTCAGCTTTTCGCCGGGAGTTCCCCGGTCTGCATTACGTCAACTGACCGCGGGTCGGCTCAGTCGTCCCACTCGATATCGAAGGTCCGCACCAGGTCGCCGATGGCCGCATTGTCGAGCAGCCGGGGACGGAGCCCCAGTGTGAGCAGCGTCAGTTTCGCGGTGACCTCGAGCTCCTCGACGGCGTTGACCGCCGCCTGCAGGTCCTTCGCCGCCACCACCGGCCCGTGATTGGCGAGCAGCAGGGCGGACCTCTTGCCGGCAAGCCCGCGCACCGCGTCGCCCATCGCCGGGTCGCCGGGCCGGAAATAGGGCAGCAGCCGGACACGCCCGAGCTGCATCACCGAATAGGCGGTTATCGGCGGCAGCACGTTGTCGGGATCGATATCCGGCAATACCGACAACGCCACGGAATGGGTCGAGTGCAGATGCACCACCGCCCCGGTCGGCCGCGTATCGTAGAAGGCGGTGTGCAGCGCGACTTCCTTGGTCGGCTTGTCGCCGTCGAGATGTTGCCCGTCGCCCGCGAGAACGCTGAGCCGCGCCGGATCGAGATTGCGGAAGCTGGAGCCGGTCGGCGTCACCAGCAGGCGGCCGTCCTCCAGCCGCGCCGAGATGTTGCCCGAGGAACCGTGGGTCAGGCCACGGTCGAAGATGCTCTTCGCCAGCGCGCAGATGTCTTCCCGCAGGGCGGCTTCCGCGCTCATGACTGCCCGCCCAGGATGTCGAGAGCCTTGCCGAAGAAACCCGGTCCGCCGAAATTGCCGGACTTCAACGCCAGCACGAGGTCCTTGCCCTCGACACGGAGCGCCGGCACGCCGGGCGCGATCTCGGGGCCGATCTCCATGCTGCGGACGCCGAGCGCGGATGTCACCGCGCCGGAGGTCTCGCCACCGGCGACGATGATGCGTTTCACGCCGCCTGCCTCCAGCCGCCGGGCTACCCCCGCGAACAGCTCC
Source organism: Rhodospirillales bacterium (assembly GCA_040222645.1). Taxonomy (GTDB): domain Bacteria; phylum Pseudomonadota; class Alphaproteobacteria; order Rhodospirillales; family HT1-32; genus HT1-32. Next base: position 5,615 of record JAVKCR010000557.1, on the reverse strand, counting down.
TCGACCGCGTTGGCCGCGGCGTCGCGTCCGAACCGGGCCTGGATGGCGGTCACCGATTCCGGCGCCGCGGTTGAATAGGCGATCGGCATGTCGCCTGCCCGTTCCAGCAACCAGCCGGCGACGCTCTCGGCATCCTGCCTGCCGTCGAGCACCTGTTCCGGGTCGATCACCAGCGCCGGGTGGTTGCGGGCATGGTCAGCGACTTGGCCCTGCGTCGCCGTCGAGCAGGAACCGGAGAGGATCACCGCCGGGCCGCTTTCGCCCCGCCATGCCGCCGCATCGCCTGTGCGCGTGCCGATGAGGTTCGCCGGCAGGCCGAGCGCGATGCCGGAACCGCCGGTGACCAGCCTGATGCCGGCGGCGGCGACACCGATCCGGCGCAAATCCTCGTCGGTGACGGCATCGATGACCACGACGGGCCGGCCTGCCGCCACTTCCGCGCCGATACCGGCCTCGATCGCGGGTCCGCCCTGCAGCACCGTATGGAACGCCACGTGACCGACCCCGTGCCGGGTCTGCGGCGCCAGCCAGCGGCGGATGTCCGGATCGGTCATCGGTGTCAGCGGGTGGTTCTGCATGCCGGATTCGTTGAGCAGCCGATCGCCGACGAACAGGTGGCCCTGGAACAATTGCCGGCCGGTGGCGGGAAAGACCGGGCAGACGATCGCCCGGTCGGTGCCGAGCTCGTCCATCAGGGCGTCGATCACCGGGCCGATATTGCCTTCCGGCGTCGAATCGAAGGTCGAGCAATATTTGAAGAAGAACTGCCGGCAGCCCTGCGCGGCGAGCCAGCGGCAGGCCTCGAGGCTCTGGCGCACGGCCTCCGCCGGCGGGCAGGTACGTGTCTTCAGCGCGACGATGCCGGCATCGACCCCGTCGCCCGCCGGGCGGTCGGGCGTGCCGACATACTGGACGGTGTGCATTCCCTCCCGGGCCAGCATCAGCCCGAGATCGCTCGAACCCGTGAAATCGTCTCCGATACAGCCCAACAGCATCTGCGCGACCCGCCCTTCCCTATTCCGTTCCGGCGACGGCCACCGGGCCGTCCCAGGTGGTGACCGTCTTCGATGCCAGCATCGGGCCGACATTGCGGTCGAATTCCTTGAAATGCGCCGAGGCGAGATGCAGGTCGAACGCCGCGCGGTCGGCATAGATCTCGTAGAGATAGACCTGGGTCTCCTTCGCCGCATCGCGCCAGACATCGAACCGGTGGCAGCCCGCCTCCAGCTCCAGCGAGAGCCTCGCCTGTTTCTCCATCAGCGGCATGAAATCATCCATACGGTCCGGGGCGATCCCGAACTCGACGCAGACTGCGTACATTCTCTTATCCTTCATCGATGGCGCGACGGCCGGTCACGATCCTGAACACCCGCTTCGCCCCGGGTACCTGGGACAGTATCAGCAGAAGATTCAGCGTGAGCAGTATCGCAGCCCCGGGCCGGGTGAGAAAGACCGAGAGGTCGCCGTCGGAAATCAGCAGCGTCCGCCGGAGCGTCTCGTCGAACAGACCGCCGAGGATGACGCCGATGACCAGCGGTGCGATGGGATATTTCATGATCGACATGGCGAAGGCGACGAACCCGACGCCCAGCATCAGGAACAGGTCGTTGATGCCGCCGCCGACCGAGAACGACCCGATGGTGGTCAGCACCATCACGACAGGCAGGAAGACGGTCTGCGGCAGGCGCAGCACAAGGACGAAGATCCGCGCCGTGAACAGCCCCATCAGGAACATGGTGACCGAGGCCAGCACGAGGATCGCCACGATATGCACGATCAGTCCCGGATCGATGGTCGGTCCCGGTATCACGTTGTTGATCTTCAGCGCCCCGAGCAGCGCCGCCGCCGGTGGCGAGCCCGGGATGCCCAGCACCAGCAGCGGGATCAGCGCCCCGCCGATGGCGGCATTGTTGGCGGTCTCCGCGGCGATCAGGCCGTTGATCGAACCCTTGCCGAACTGGTCGCCGTCGGAGGAGACGCTTTTCGCGACGCCATAGGACACCCAGCCGGCGACATCCTCGCCGACGCCCGGCAGGGCGCCGATGCCGGTGCCGATGGCGCCGGAGCGGAGAATGCCCGGCCCGCGGCGAATCACTTCGCCGATGCGGGGAACGATGCGCCCGATCGTGCCGGTGAACCGGCGGATGGCCGCCGGGCGCATGCCCTCAAGTATCTGCGGCACGGCGAAGGCGCCCATCAGGACGGGGACGATCTGGAAGCCGGACAGCAGGTAGGACCAGCCGAAGGTGAAACGCTCCTCCGAGAGGATCGGGTCCAGCCCGACCATCGCCATCGCCAGCCCGACAAGACCGGCGATCCAGCCCTTGATCACCAGGTCCTGGCTCATCAGCGTGCCGGACAGCAGGATGCCGAACAGCGCCAGCAGCGCCTTTTCCGGCGAGGCGATGTTGCGCGAGACCAGCAGCAGCAGCCAGACGAAGATCAGCAGGCAGAAGGTGCCGAACAGGGTGCCGAGAAACGACGCCGTCGTGGTGATGCCGAGCGCCTCGCCGCCGCGCCCGGCACGGGCCAGCGGATAGCCGTCCATCGCGGTGGCGGCAGAGGCGGCTGTCCCGGGAATGTTCAGCAGGATCGACGGGTAGGAGCCGCCGTAGATGGCGCCCACATAGGCGCCGATCAGGGCGATCAGCGACTGGTCGAGGGGAAACTTGTTGCCGAAGAAACCGGTCAGGATGGTGACCGCCAACGTCGCCGTCAGGCCCGGCAGGGCGCCGAACACGATGCCGAGAAAGACGGAGCAGACCAGGTAGACGTAGGTGACCGGGTCGGTGGTCAGGGCATGGAGGCTGCCGACGAAGGCCGACAGCTGGGAAAGCACGAAATCCATACCGTCACTTCCCCCGGAACAACGGTTTCAGGGAAACGTAGTAGTGATACTCGATCGCCGAGAACAGCAGGCCGGACCGGTTCGGCACGTTCTGCCGGAAACCGAAGGCCATCGCGATGGTCAGGAACGCCGGCACGAGAATGGCGACGACCGGGGTGATCCGCATCACCCGCCGGACGTCCGGCCGGCCCGCGGTCTCCCGCAGCATCGCCGCGATCATGACGAGCAGCGTCGCCAGCGCCACCCAGTCATCGTCATGCGGCTTCGTCCAGGAAGCCTGCTCGAAATTGGCGATCAGGGCATAGCAGGCCGGCAGTGCGATCAGGCCGGTGGCGAGTAGCATGGCACGGCCCCGGTTCTCGTGGAAACCCCAGATCAGGGCGACGATCAGCAACGCGCTCGAGACGGTGAAATCGACCCGCGGCACCAGCGCGCAGATATAGGCGATGAGCATGACCGAGAGGCAGACGACCCGCCGGGCCTCGCCGTGGTCGGCGATCCTCCCGGCAGAGGCAAGCGCCCGGGCGGCAGCCCCGTCGCGGAGCGCGATCACCAGCAGCACGAACGACAGGACCAGCAGGCAGCCGAAGATGCCGTAGGGAATCAGGGCCGCCGAATTGTACCAGCGCCCGCTTTCGACACCCGCGGCATCCGCCTTGAAGAACGGCAGCAGGCTGGTGCGCCAGAGAAAGAACAGGCTGACGGCGAGCAGGACGATCGAGGTCCAGAAATCCCGGACCCGCATGGTGCTCCGGTCGAATGTCTCGGTCTGCATCGGATGACGTCCGGCTGGTCGGCGGTAACTGGAAAAGGGTGCCGGTCGGCCAGCCCCATGAAGGCCGACCGGCAGTCAGACGCAGGAGCGTCCGGGAGAGGCCGCTCCTACGGCTTGGCGATGCCCAGCTTGCCGGGATCGACCTTGGCAGCGCCAAGCTCCCAGAGCGTCCAGGCAAAGGTGCTTTCGAGCTTGGCGAAGATGGCTGATGCCTCGGCGCCCGATTTGCCCGAGACGTCGTAGTGGTTCTTCTTCGCCCATTCGGCGACGATGTCGGAAGCCATCGCCTTCTCGAAGGCTTCGGTCAGCGCCTTCTTCACCTCGTCCGGCGCGGAGGCATGCACGGCGAAGCCGATGGCCTGCTTCAGCGGCAGGTACTTGTCGAGGCCGTCATACATGGTGAAGGCCGAGGGGATGTTGATGTCGCCGAGCGTGGCCGGTTCCGGCGTCAGCGTGGCGAGCGGACGCAGCAGGCCGCCGGCAATCAGCGGCTGCTGTTCGGCAAGCGAGGTCACCACCAGTTGCACTTCCCCGGCGACGGCCGCTTCCTGGCCGGGCGCCGAACCCTTGTAGGGCACGAACTTGAACTTCGCATCGGCGCCGTTCTCGATGGCGAGCAGGTTGAGGTGATGGATCGAACCGGAACCCGACGCCGCCGCCGGAATGGTGCCCGGCGCCGCTTTCGCCGCGTCGACCAGCTCCTTCAGGGTCTTGTAGGGAGAGGAAGCCGGCACGGAGATCAGGTCCGGAGATCCGCCGACGATGAAGGGGTGCCAGTAGGAGAACTTCTGGTCCCAGCCGCCCTGCACGGCGGCGGTGACGTTCGATTCCGACAGCCCGACCAGCGTGTAGCCGTCATCCGGCTGGTTCATCACGTAGACCATGCCGTTCGACCCGGCGACGCCGCCCGTCTGGTTGATCACGTTGATCGAGACCGGCAGGTGCTTCTCCATCTCGGCCATGATCATGCGGTTGATGGTGTCCGTGCCGCCGCCGGCGCCCCAGACCACCGCGGTCGTGATGTCGCGATAGGGATATTGCTGGGCAAAGGCGGCCGTCGACGCCGTCAGGCATACGGCCGCAGCCGCTACGGTTTTCAAAAGTCCATTCATCTCCATTTCCTCCCTGTGTCAATTAATGCATATGTTAATGCATGCATTGACGTATATTACAATGAATGTATTGTCAACCATCGACAGATGGCGACCCGTCCGGGCATCATCCGAAAAATCCTTTGCCACCGGAGTGCATAGATGACTGAACGACTGAAGATCGCGGTATTCGACGGAGACGGGATCGGCCCCGAAATCACCCAGCCGACACTCGACATACTCGAGCGGCTTGCCGCGCTCTCGGGGAAGGTTTCGTTCGAATTCGACATGCTGCCGGCAGGCGCGGCGCATTACGCGAAGACGGGTGAATCGCTGCCCGCCGCCTCGCTGAAAGCCGCCGATGCCGCCGACGCCATCCTGCTGTCTGCCATGGGCGACCCGGCAATCCGCTATCCCGACGGTACCGAGATCTCGCCGCAGATCGACCTCCGGAAGGAATTCGGCCTCTATCTCGGCTTGCGACCGGTAACGGTGCTGCCGGGCCAGCCCACCCCGCTCCGCCTGCCGGAAGGCAGGCAGATCGACTTCATGCTCATCCGCGAATCGACCGAGGGATTGTTCTGGTCAATGGGACGCGGCGAAGTCAGCCATGACCAGGCCTCGGAGCGGCTCGTCATCACCCGCGGGATCTCCGAGAAGCTGTTCCGCCAGGCCTTCCGGCTCGCACGCCGCCGCAAGGAAACCGGACGCGGTCCGGGCCGGGTCACCTGTGTCGACAAGGCCAACGTGTTCCGCGCCTTCGCCTTCTTCCGGTCGGTATTCCGCGAGGAAGCCCAGAACCATCCCGACCTGGAGGCCGATTGCGCCTATGTCGACGCGACGGCGCTCAAGATGGTGCAGGCGCCGTGGGATCTCGACGTGATGGTCACCGAGAACATGT
>JAVKCR010000556.1:0-10210 GCA_040222645.1 Rhodospirillales bacterium | reverse complement strand
AACGAGCGCTACGCTCCGGAAGAACAGGTCGTCCGCTCGACGCGAACGGTCGAGGAGAACGAGAGTTCCAAGGAAGCCGACAACGAGACCGTTTCTGTCGGCAACAATCTTCCGGACGCCGACCTCAACTTCAACGGCGGCGGCAGCTCCGACACCAACACCCGCTCACGGATCGAGGAAACCACCAATTTCGAGATTTCCAAGACCATCACCAACCAGGTGCGCGAAACCGGCGTGATCAACCGGATCACGGTTGCGGTGCTGGTCGACGGCCTCTACACGCCGCCGGCGGAAGGCGCCGAGAACCCCCAGCCGGCCTACGAGCCGCGCACCGCCGAGGAACTCCAGAACCTCACGCGCCTCGTTCAGTCCTCCATCGGTTTCGATGCGAATCGCGGCGACAGCGTCGAGGTCATCAACCTGCGCTTCATCGACCCGACCCTCGGTGTCGAGGAATACGAAGGCCTTACCCTCTTCGGCATCAATATCAACGAACGGGTCTACGACATCTTCGAGATCGCGGTGTTCGCCATCGTCGGCATCATCGTCCTCTTGATTGTGGTCCGTCCGCTGATGGAATATGTACGGGAACAGGCTTCCGCCACCGCGCAGGAAGGCCGCCGCCTGATCGCCGACCAGTCCGGTACCGCTGCGCCGGCACTGACCGGCCCGGCAGCCAGGGTGCCCGGCATGCGGCCGCCTGAAGAAGTCGATCATCTCGAGGAGCTGATCGATATTGACCGCGTCGAGGGTCGTGTTAAGGCTTCCTCCGTGAAGAAGGTCGGCGAGATCGTCGACAAGCATCCGGAAGAGGCGCTCTCGATCATCCGGACGTGGTTGTACTCGGAGACCTGAGGGAGGTCGTGGCATGGGCCGGCTTAAGGACGATTACAGAAGCCTGACGGGCGTCGACAAGGCGGCGATCTTCATGCTGTCACTGTCGGACACCCAGGCCTCCAAGATGTTCGAGATGATGGACGACGAGGAGATCAAGGAGCTGTCGCAGGCGATGGCCAACCTCGGCTCGGTCTCCTCCACCATCGTCGAGCGCCTGTTCGTCGAGTTCGCCGACCAGCTCTCCTCCACCGGTTCCCTGGTGGGTACCTACGACACCACCGAACGCCTGCTCATGAAGAGCATGGACGGCGAGCGCGTCCAGTCGATCATGGAGGAAATCCGCGGTCCGGCTGGCCGCACCATGTGGGAAAAGCTCGCCAACGTGAACGAGGCGGTGCTCGCCAACTACCTCAAGAACGAATATCCGCAGACCGTAGCCGTGGTCCTGTCGAAGATCAGGGCCGATCACGGCGCCGCCGTGCTCTCCCTGCTGCCGGAGACCTTCTCGATGGAAGTCATCATGCGCATGCTGCGCATGGAGGCGGTTCAGAAGGAAGTCCTGGACGGCGTCGAGAAGACGCTGCGCACCGAGTTCATGTCCAACCTCGCGCGCACCCAGCGCCGCGATGCGCACGAGATGATGGCGGAAATCTTCAACCATCTCGACCGCAACACCGAGAACCGTTTCGTCACCGCGCTTGAAGAGCGTAATCGCGAGAGCGCGGAAAAGATCAAGGCGCTGATGTTCACCTTCGAGGATCTCATCCGCCTCGATACCGCCGGCGTCCAGACCCTGCTCCGCTCGGTCGAGAAGGACAAGCTGGCAATGGCGCTCAAGGGCGCCTCGGAATCGATTTCGGAGATGTTCTTCAACAACATGTCGGAACGAGCGGGCAAGATGCTGCGCGAAGACATGGATGCGCTCGGCCCGGTCCGCCTGAAGGATGTGGACGACGCGCAGGCCATCATCGTTGTCGCCGCGAAGGAGCTCGCGGACCGCGGCGAGATCGTGATTTCCGAAGGCGGCGCCGAAGACGAACTGATCTACTGATCGATCGCGGAGAGAGATGTCCAGCGCCAAGAAATTCCTCTTCGAGACTTCGTTCGACGAACCCGACCTGAACAGTCAGGCGCGCAAGAAGAAGAAAGCCGAAGTGCAGGTGGAGCCGGAAACCCCGCCCGAGCCCGTCGTTCCGACAGTCACGCTGACGGAGGACGAACTTGCCGCCCGTATCGCCGCCGCCGAAGAAGCCGCCTATGCGCGCGGCAAGTCGGAAGCCGAGGAGGCACAGCAGCGCTCGGTCGAGGACGAGGTCGCGCGCGCACTGAACGGCATCTCGATGTTCCTGCCCGGACTGGCGGCGACGCTCGGACAGCAGGCGGAAATGCGCAGCGGCGATTCGATCATCGTCGCCGCATCGATTGCCCGCAAGCTGCTGCCGGAGGCCATGGCCGAAGCGGCGATCGACGAGATCGACGACCTGGTCCGCAAGACGATCGCCGACCTGATCGATGAACCGCGGATCGTGGTCCGGGTCGCGCCGGATATCGCGGACGAAGTTCGCGAAAGAATCGAACCGGTCGCCGAGTCGGCGGGTTTCGGCAGCCGGCTCGCCATCGTCGAGGACCCCAAGGTGGCCCTCGGCGATTGCCGGCTGAGCTGGTCTGACGGCGGTGCGGAGCGCGATACGGAGCGCCTGCTCGCCGAACTTGACGAGATCATCGACCGGTATCGCAAGGAACTCGACCGCAAGCGCGCCGAATTGCAGGCGGCCGAAGCCGAAAACGCCGGCCCGGAGGACAGCGAACCGGCGGACGGCGAGGAAGACGGGGCTTTGGAAGCCGAGGCCGAACCGGTATGATGCCTGAATCGCTGGACGGGAACTGAACCATGAGCGACGACAACGATCTCAACCTGCCCGATCTGGACCAGGCCATTGATACCGGCGCGGCCGAAGATGCGGTGCAACCGGATACCGAAAGCGGCGCTGCCACGCGTACAGCGCGGGACCTCGAGGCCGTCTACGACATCCCGGTCCAGGTTTCGGCGGTGCTCGGGAAGTCGACCATGCAGGTCAGCCAGCTGCTGCGGCTAGGACGCGGCGCCGTCGTCGAGCTTGACCGCAAGGTCGGCGAAGCGATCGACATCTATGTGAACAACCGGCTGGTCGCCCGCGGGGAAGTGGTGGTCGTGGAAGACCGGCTCGGCGTGACCATGACGGAAATCATCAAGACCGACCGGTCGTGATCCGTGCCGGCGGTTATCGGTTGCAATCATGGCGCGGTGTAGTTTGAGCGATGGCTGACGGCGGTTCCGGGAAAACTTCGATAGATCTTGCAACGATCCTCGGCCTGATCGGGGCATTCGCGCTTATCGGCGCCGCGATGGTGCTTGGCGGTTCGCCCGGTTCATTCATCGACGTGCCCTCGATCCTGATCGTCATCGGCGGGACCATTGCCGTCACCACGATCTCCTTCTCGATCTCCGACATGGTCAAGGCGGCGATGGTGGTGACCAAGACCTTCATCTCGGTAGATTACGATCCTTCCGGGGCGGCCAATCGCGTGATGCAGCTCTCGGAAATGGCCCGCAAGAAGGGGGTTCTCTCGCTGCAGGGTGTCGTCGAGAGCCTCAACGACATCCCGTTCCTGCACAAGGCGGTCTCGATGGTGGTCGACGGCACGCCGGGCGACGAGGTGGAACTGGTGATGCGGCGCGACCTCAATTCGACCATGATCCGCCATCAGAAGAGCGCGGCGGTCTTCAAGCGCGCGGCCGAAGTCTCGCCGGCGATGGGGCTGATCGGAACGCTGATCGGCCTGGTCCAGATGCTCGGCAACCTCGATGATCCATCGACCATCGGCCCCAGCATGGCGGTCGCCCTGCTGACCACCTTCTACGGCGCCATCCTCGCCAACATGGTGTTCTCGCCGCTGGCGTCGAAGCTGGAGAAGAACTCGGGCGAGGAGATGGTGGTCAACCAGGTCTACCTTCTCGGCGCCGGATCCATCGGCCGGCAGGAAAATCCGCGCCGGCTGGAACTGCTGATCAATTCCCTGCTGCCCCCGTCGCAGCGAATCACCTATTTCGACTAGAGGTAACCTTTCGGCATGCGGCTACTCATCATCGGTTCACTTGGCGGACAGATCGGCGCGGCGAGCAAGATCGCCGTATCGCGCGGCGCCAAGGTGGTGCATGCCGAGAACGTGGCGGAAGCGCTGAACGTGCTGCGCTCCGGCCAGGGCGCCGACCTGATCATGATCGATGTGAAGCAGTACATCGCCCAAATGTTCGAGAGCCTGAAGTCGGAACGCATTTCCGCGACCGTCGTCGCCTGCGGCACGGAGACCGACAGCAAGGCCGCCGTCGGCGCCATCAAGGCCGGGGCGGTCGAGTTCGTGCCGCTGCCGCCCGATCCCGAACTGATGGCCGCGGTCTTCCAGGCCGTCTCCGAGGAAAGCCACGCCCTGATCGCCGCCGACCCGCGGATGCTGGATACCATCCGGCTCGCCGAACAGGTCGCCCCGACCGAGGCCACCGTGCTGATCTCCGGCGAGAGCGGCTCCGGCAAGGAAGTCATCTCGCAGCAGATTCACCGCAAGAGCCGGCGTTCCGGCGGCCGCTTCGTCGCGCTCAATTGCGCGGCGATCCCGGAAAACCTGCTGGAAAGCGAGCTGTTCGGACATGAGAAGGGCGCCTTCACCGGCGCCGTCGCCCGCCGTCTCGGCAAGTTCGAGGAAGCCACCGGCGGCACCCTGCTGCTCGACGAGATCAGCGAGATGGACATCCGCCTGCAGGCCAAGCTGCTGCGCGCCATCCAGGAGCGCGAGATCGACCGTCTCGGCGGCGCCCGGCCGGTCAAGATCGACGTGCGCCTGCTCGCCACCACCAACCGCGACCTGCAGAAGGAAGTCCGCGAGGGCCGCTTCCGCGAGGATCTCTATTTCCGTCTCAACGTCGTCAACATCACCATGCCGTCGCTGCGCGACCGGCCGGGCGACATCGAGGTGCTGGCAAACCATTTCGCCCACAAATATGCCGAGATGAACCACGTGCCCTACCGGCCGTTCGAGCCCGGCGCCATCACCATGCTGAAATCGCATTCATGGCCGGGCAACGTGCGTGAACTGGAGAATGCCGTCCATCGCGCCGTGATCATCGCCACCGGCGACCGCATCGGCCCGGACGCGATCATGGTGACCCCGGCACATGGCCAGAACGAGGCGAAATCCTCGTCCGGCGGCGGGAGCATGGTCGGCAGGACCGTGGCCGATGTCGAACGCGACCTCATCATCGACACGCTGCAGCATTGCCTCGGCAACCGGACCCATGCCGCGAACATCCTCGGCATCTCGATCCGCACGCTGCGCAACAAGCTCAATCTCTATTCCGACCAGGGCGTGCCCGTACCGGCGCCCGGTGAAGGCTGAGGCCGAACATGGCTGACGCTCAACCCGACAGCGGGACAGCCGAACAGGGCGGCGGAGGCGGTCCCAACTACGACGACCTGTTCGCCCGCCTTCAGGCGGCGATGCGGCGCGGCGACATCCTGCTGGCGCTCGGCGTCATCGTCATCGTCGGCGTTCTCATCCTGCAGATGCCGGTCTGGCTGCTGGATTTCAGCCTGGCGATTTCCATCACCTTCTCGGTGATGATCCTGATGACCGCGATCTTCATCGAGAAGCCGCTGGAATTCAGCGCCTTCCCGACCATCCTGCTGATCGCGACCATGCTGCGCCTTGCCCTCAACATGGCCTCGACCCGGCTGATTCTCGCCAACGGGCATGAGGGGACCGCCGCCGCCGGCAAGGTGATCGAGGCTTTCGGCAACTTCGTGATGTCGGGCAATTTCGTCATCGGCATCATCGTCTTCGCGATCCTCGTGATCGTGAACTTCATCGTCATCACCAAGGGTTCGGGCCGCATCGCGGAAGTCACCGCCCGCTTCACCCTCGACGCCATGCCCGGCAAGCAGATGGCCATCGATGCCGATCTCTCCTCCGGCCTGATCGACGAAGCCGGCGCCCGCGCCCGCCGCAAGAACCTGGAAGACGAAAGTTCCTTCTTCGGGGCCATGGACGGTGCATCGAAATTCGTCCGTGGCGACGCCATCGCCGGCCTTCTGATCACCTTCATCAACGTCATCGGCGGCATCATCATCGGCGTGGCCCAGCAGGACATGGCCTTTGCCGACGCCGCCGATGCCTATACCCGGCTGACCGTCGGTGACGGTCTCGTCACCCAGATCCCGGCACTGCTTGTCTCGGTCGGCGCCGGCATGCTGATCACCAAGGCCGGTGTCGAGGGCGGTGCCGAGCGTGCCGTGATCGGCCAGCTCACAAACTATCCGAAGGGTCTCGGCATCTCGTCGGGACTGCTGTTCGTCTTCGCGTTCCTGCCCGGCATGCCGTTCATTCCCTTCGCGCTGCTGGGCGCCACGACCGGCATCGGCGCCTGGATGCTGACGCGGCAGGCGCGGCTGGCGGAAGAGAAGCTGACGGCTGAATCGGAGCGCAGGGCGGAAGCGGAGAAGGCCCCCGTCGAGGACGAGCCGATCTCCTCGGCGCTGCGCATCGACCTCGTCCGCCTCGAACTCGGCTACGGCCTGCTGTCCATGATCAACAGCCCGCGCGGCCAGAAGCTGACCGACCAGGTCAAGGCGCTGCGCCGCCAGCTGGCCTCCGAAATGGGCTTCGTGATGCCGAGCGTCCGGATCCAGGACAACATGCAGCTCGGCGCCAACAATTACGTCATCCGGGTCAAGGAGATCGAGGCCGGGCGCGGCGACCTGCGCCCGTCGATGCTGCTGGTGATGGACCCGCGCGGCGACGACATCACCATCCCCGGTGAGAAAACCACCGAGCCGACCTTCGGGCTGCCGGCGACCTGGATCGACGTCTCCCACCGCGAGGAGGCGATGTTCCGCGGCTATACGGTGGTCGATCCGTCCACCGTGATCACCACGCACATCACCGAGATCATCAAGGACAACATGTCCGAGCTCCTGTCTCATTCCGAGACCCAGAAGCTGCTCGACGAACTCGACAAGGAACAGCAGAAGCTGGTCGCCGACCTGGTGCCGGGCCATATCACCATCGGCGGCATCCAGCGGGTTCTGCAGAATCTGCTCAAGGAGCGCGTGTCTATCCGCGATCTGGCGACCATACTGGAAGGCGTATCAGAATCCGCCGGGCACACACGCAACATCATGTACATCACCGAGCATGTCCGGACCCGTCTCGCCCGCCAGATCAGCGATATGAACACCAACGCCGACGGCGTGGTGCCGCTGGTCACGCTGTCGCCGCAATGGGAACAGGCCTTCGCCGAATCCCTGGTCGGCCAGGGCGAGGACAAGCAGCTCGCCATGGCGCCCACCCAGTTGCAGGAATTCATCGCCAAGGTACGCCAGACCTTCGAGCATTTCGCCATGATGGGCGAAACCCCGGCATTGCTGACCAGCCCGTCGATCCGTCCCTACGTGCGGTCCATCGTCGAACGGTTCCGGCCGATGACGACCGTCATGTCGCAGAACGAGATCCACCCCAAGGCGCGCATCCGCACGCTGGGCCAGGTGTAAGGACGTCCGGCGATGCGGCTCAAGACCTTCAACGCGGAGAGCATGGCTGAGGCGATGCGACTGGTGCGCCAGGAAATGGGCGACGACGCCATCATCGTCTCGACCCAGAAGGGCGTCGACGGTTCCGGTGTGCGGGTAACGGCCGCGCTGGAGGCAACTACGGCGCCAACAGCAGAGAGCGAGAGCAGCCCACGGGTCAACCGGCCGGCGGCGATCGATTCCATCCGCCGCACGCTGGACCAGCACAACACCCCGCCGCGACTGGTGGACCGGCTGCTCAACGCCGCCCGCCAGATCGAGGTCGAGGACCCGGTGATGGCGCTGGGCGGCGCGCTCGAGGCCGGCTTCACCTTCGCGCCGATCCCGCAGGACGCCGCCCCCAAGCCCTTCATGCTGATCGGCCCGCATGGCACCGGCAAGACGGTCACCGTCGCCAAGCTCGCGGCACGCGCGATGCTGGCCGGCAACCATGTCCGGGTGGTGACCACCGACACCACCAGCGCCGGCGCCATCGCCCGCCTCGACGCATTCACCAAGATCATGAGCATCCGCCTGGAAACGGCCGAGAGCGCCTCGGCGCTGGCCAAGCTGCTGCAGGGCCGCAGCGCCAGCGAACTGACCTTCATCGATTCCACCGCCGGCAACCCCTTCAACCGGATGGACATGGCCGACCTGGCGGACTATTTCGCTGCGGCGGACGTCGAACCGGTACTGGTCATGGCGGCCGGCGGCGATCCGCAGGAATCTGCCGAGATCGGTGAAATCTATGCAGGGCTCGGCGCGACGCGTATGCTGGCGACCCGGCTCGACATGACCCGGCGTCTCGGCAGCCTGCTCAGTGCCGCCGATGCCGGCCGAATGATGTTCTGCGATGTCTGTGCGACCCCGCAGGTCGCCAATGGCGTCAGCCCGGTCAACCCGGTCGTGCTGGCGCAACTTCTGATGCCCGACTATCAACACGCCCGTTCAAGCCATACCCAGGGTGAGGCCCGATCATGAGTACCGTCACGCCCCTTGCGCCCCGCACCAATGCCCGACCGCGCGGCCGCAACCTCGTCGCCATTGCCTCCGGCAAGGGTGGCGTCGGCAAGACCCTGTTCGCCATCAGCCTGAGCCACGCGCTGTCGCGCGCCGGCCGCCGGGTGCTGCTGTTCGACGGCGATCTCGGACTCGCCAACGTCGACATCCAGCTCGGCCTGATGCCGAAGCACGATCTCGGTGCGGTCATCGCAGGCCGGCTGTCGCTCAACCAGGCGGTGCTGCCCTTCGACGACGGCGGCTTCGACATCATTTCCGGGCGTTCCGGCTCCGGCAGCCTGGTCGACCTTCCGGTCAGCCGCCTGCAGGGTCTCGGCGACGACCTCACCCTGATGGCCGCGAATTACGACCATGTCATCATCGATCTCGGTGCGGGGGTCGAGAAGACCGTGCGGGCGCTGACCAACAATGTCGGCACGATCCTCGTCGTCACCACCGACGAGCCGACCTCGCTCACCGATGCCTATGCCTTCATCAAGGTCACCCACATGGACCAGCCGGATGTCGATTTGCGCATCGTGGTCAACATGGCGAACTCGGCCAAGGAAGGCGAGCGGACCTACAACACCCTGCTCAAGGCCTGCGAGGGCTTCCTCAAGATCAGCCCGGCGCTGGCCGGGGTGGTGCGCCGCGACGACAAGGTGCGCTCGGCGATCCGCAACCAGACGCCGCTGCTGATGCGCTATCCGAACACCGATGCCGCCGCCGACATCGAGGCGATCGCCAGCCGCCTGATCAAGGGCAGCGGCTGACTTTATCGCCATGGTGACGATCACCCCGCAGGCACTGCCGCCGCCTCTCCCGGGAACCACGTCACCGACCCCGGTCATCACGCTGACGAATCCGTCCGCCGCGCTTGCCCTGCTCGGCGGCTCGTCGGCCGTCCAGGTCGCGGTCACCGCCAGCCAGCCGACAAGCGCCGGCGCGGTGCTGCTGCTTCAGGTCGCCGGCCAGACCATCGAGGCGAAGAGCCCGGTTTCCGTGCAACCCGGCACCATCGCCGACCTCAAGCTGATCCCGGGCAGCGACCCGCCGAAGGCGCAGCTGCTCCTCGCCGACGCCAAGCCTGCCACCACCCAGGCGACAGGGACACCCGCCGGGGCCGGCGCCACCGCCCGGGCCGGTGGAGAAGGGACCACCATCGATCTCAAGGGCAGCCTGCAGGCGACCGTGATCCGCGGCGTCCCGTCGGCAAACGCGGCTGCGGCCCAGCCAGGCGCCGCCGCGACGGCCGCCGTTGCCACCACCGCCGCGCAGGCCACGCCTGCAACGGCCGGCAATACCGCCGCACCGACAGGCGCCGCCACAACGACGGCGACCGTTCTGCCGGCCGGGCAGTCTCCCTCCCCCGCGGGGGGCACTGCCCAGTCTGCCAACCCGGCCACGCAAGCAACGACGCTGCCGACCGGTGCGACGCTGACCGTCCGGCCGCTGGCCGGCAATGCGGCGCCATCCGCCGATGCACGGCAGGTCGTTTCCGGCACGATCATCCGCACTCCCGCCGGGTCGGCCTCCATCGTCAACACGCCGGGCGGCATCCTCGCCGTGCGCCTGCCAGACCCGCCGGGGCCGGGCGGTAGCGTGCGTCTGGAAATCCTCGACATCCGGCTGCCGCCGGCGCCGCTCCCCCTTCAGGGCGCCTCGTCGAGCGGGGCCGGCGGTCTCGGGGCCGCGCTGGCCGATATCCTGCAGGCGGTCGCCCGCGCCAACCCGGCGGCGGCGGCGGAAATCGCATCACGCCTGCCACAGGCCGG